>JAESQG010000274.1 GCA_016765265.1 Pseudomonadales bacterium
GGGAGGGTTTGTAACGGGACAGGCGGTCGCTTGGCAACAACTGGTAGATCAAGGGTATTATCTAGCATCCAATCCAGCTAATTCGTTCTTTTATTTGATCACCGGTTTGCACGCCTTGCATGTGGTGGGCGGCTTGTTTGTTTGGGCGAAAGTTATGTTTAAGGTAGCTAGAGGAGTGGAGCTAGAAGATATACGCACCAGCGTTAAGCTCTGTGCCATATATTGGCATTTTCTGCTGCTATTGTGGGTGGTTTTATTTTACTCACTATTGTCTACGTGAACTATATTTAACAGGAAGAATAACGATATATAAGGATGGCCTATGTCGAATGATGTAACTGCAAATACGCTTGAGGGAGGTACAGCTGGCCTGGTAAGCGATTGGTCCGCTGATAAAGAGGTGTTTCCAGTGCCCTGGGGCAAGGGGATGATGTGGATATTCCTTCTGAGCGATACGTTTATCTTCACTTGTTTTTTGACAGCGTATATGACGGTGAGGGTGTCTGCCAGCGATTCATGGCCCAATACCAGTCAAGTGTTTTCCTTAAATATAGCGGGTAATGATATTCCGCTTATACTCATTGCGATTATGACGTTCATACTGATTAGTAGTAGTGGGACTATGGCGATGGCGGTTAATTATGGCTATCGCAAAGATAAAAAACGTACCGCTTATTTGATGTTTGCTACGGCAATGTTTGGTGCTTCCTTCGTGGGCATGCAAGTATTTGAGTGGTCTAAATTGATTTCTGAAGGTGTGCGGCCATGGACCAACCCAATGGGAGCGGAACAGTTTGGTTCTTGTTTCTTTATGATTACAGGCTTCCACGGTTTGCATGTATCCTTAGGTGTTATTTATTTGCTAGTGATCGCTAGAAAAGTTCACAGAGGGGATTATGATAAAACTAATTCCTATCATGTTGTAGAGATAGCGGGGCTGTATTGGCACTTCGTTGATTTGGTTTGGGTATTTATTTTTGCGTTCTTTTATCTTTGGTAGGGAGAGTTTGAAATATGGAAAATGTTCAGTCCGGTGAAGAGGGTAGCCAGCATCCACTTAGTTTGTACTTTATCATATGGGGATTGTTATTTGTTTTAAGTGCATTTTCATATTCCGTGGATTATATGCAAATTCAAGGAGAGTTGAGATGGGGTCTCATAATAATGTTTATGATATTAAAAGCCGGATTTATTATTTGGTTTTTTATGCACATGAAATGGGAGCGATTGGTACTAATAACCGCAATATTGCTTCCGCCATTAGTGTTGGGTGTCTTTATTTTGTTGATGAATATTGAGGGTAATTCTACTTACGATCTTCGCTTGAAATATTATGATGTTGAGAAAACGGTTCCATATATTCATCCTAATTCAAGTCATTAGAGCACATGAAAGGGGAGGGCTAAAATTTAGATAGATTGGTGAGGTTGATAGTATACTCCATAGTCAAAGGGAATAATAAGTGTAAGTAGTAGAACGGATAGTAAACAACAATGATGAAAAATAATGAAAACCCTAAGGCATTATTTTGTGGGTAGTGATCTGGATGATCTAGAACATGTAGAAGAAGAATTGGAGGCGGGCGGTATAACAACTGAACAAATCCATGTGCTAAGCCTTGATGACGGAGAATTAGCAAAACACCCCCATATTCACGAAGTTCAGTCAATATCAAAGTTTGATTTGGTTCATTCCACCCTTCTAGGCGCTGTAGTAGGTTTGTTTGCGTCTAGTGCAGTTATCTTCTCAGCCTACTGGTTCGGTGGCATTTCGTATGTGGGTTGGACCCCCTTTATATTTATAGCAATACTGGCATTTGGATTTTGTGCTTGGGAAGGTGGGCTTATAGGAATATCGACCACGAATTATAAGTTTCGTCGTTTTGATAGTGTATTGAAAGCAGGTAAGCACGTACTGTTCGTGGATATTTCCCCTGAAGAAGAAACAATTCTTAATCCAGTGATAGGTAACCATCCTAAAGTTGAATCAGCAGGTACCGGTAAACCGATGCCCCTAGTCTTAGTTTATTTACAAAAAAGATTTGGAATGATTCGTCATACTTAGTTTTTTTAAAACTTTTAGTCAGGCCTTTAGCATTTTGATTAGGGCCTCAGAATAAGAAGGTATTTAAGCCTCGAGACACTAAAAGAAAACAGTCGACCCCGTGGCTTCTTAGCAGTAATCAACAAAAAAGCTTGAGAGACAAAAAGGTGACTCGTAGTGGGTTCGTCTAAAAGAAATGTCTTTGCTGTCTAAGCAATTGTATGCATGTGGTAGTGGTTTGGGTTTGGTGTAGTCTCTATTTCCAAGTTGTACCTGCCAAATATTTCACTTTCTCATTTAATTCAAAGGATATCAATTATGAAATTTCGAAACGTTGTCTTAGTGGATGGAGCACGCTCTGCATTTGGGCGTGGGGGTATAGGGAAATTAACAGCAACTCGCTTGGATACAGCCGGCGCGCATATTATCAGAGCTTTGCTAGATCGAAATCCCAAAATAAAAGACACCATGATTGAAGATGTGGGCTTGGGAAACATTGGAGGCGCGCTGGAGATAAACTTTCTTTGTGCGGTGCAGCGTTTGGCAGGCTTGCCCATGGAATCTTGTTGCTTTGTTAGTAATCGTCAATGTGGCTCGAGTATGGAAACACTCCATAAAGTTGCGCTCTCTATTATGGTGGGAAGTATTGATTGCGGCATGGCGCTTGGTATAGAGCGAATGGGCCGTGGATTAGGTATGCCCGACATGACTGGCTCGAAGCGTAACGGTGGATTCAACCCTGAACTGATGAAGATGAATAAAGTCCAGCGGGATATGGCTCATGATCACGATGAAAATTATTCCGTTAAAATTCCCGACGGTATTCTCGATATGCTACCGCTAATGGCAATGACGCAAACTGCCCAGAATGTGGCAGAAATGTATAATTTAAGCCGTGCTGAAATAGACGCCTTTGCGGCTAAGAGCCATCAAAAAGCAGATGAGGCTTACGCTAAAGGCATATATAAGGATGAAATTATTCCTCTCGAAGTAGAAGATCCTGTGATTGGCGACGATAAGGTTTGGGTTGACGGCGAAAAAGGCGAAATGATTATTTTCGATAGAGACGAGTGCATACGCCCTAGCACTAGTCCTGAAAAACTTGCGGCGCTTAAGCCTATAGGCGGTATTATGAGTCCGACTAAGCAGGATATCATCATTACTCCAGGTAACTCTTGCCCGACTAATGATGGCATTAGTTGCGCGATTTTAATGGCCGAGGAAAAAGCAATAGAGCTGGGCCTAGAACCTATAGCTCGAATAGTGGGTATAGGTGTTGGAGGTGTTAAACCTCAATTAATGGGGTTGGGACCAATATCTTCTACCCACAAAGCCTGTGCTAATGCGGGAATCGATATTGAACAAATTGATCGAGTCGAATTTAATGAAGCATTTGCTGCTCAGGCACTGCCGTGTATTCGCGAACTTGGAATTGACGAAGCCAAAGTCAACGTTAACGGCGGTTCAATCGCTATTGGGCATCCTATTGGTGCCACGGGAACACGATTAGTGACTACTGTCGCTATGGAGCTAAGGCGAAGTAATTCTAAATATGCTTTAGCAACACAATGTATTGGGTCCGGAATGGGCATATCAACTATTCTGGAAGCATTGGATTAAGCGTAAATACTGTTGGGTCAATGCTTATATTTAAGCAGGGTAAGAGGCTCTGCTCATGCTATGAAGCTGTCCGATGACTGTAGTTTTTCCAACTCTGCAGAGTAAAATCAAATACATTCAGGGGGTTTCTCTAAGAAACAAGTTAGAAGAAATCCCCATAAGGTAGAAAGCCAATATAACTTAACTGTCTTTAACTGTCTTTAATTGACGTTTAGCCGTTAAAAGGTCGATTGTCTCGTAATAAAATAATCAGTGAGAAGTTATAGGTTTGCACCTCTCAGTTCTTCTACTTGCTTTGACGTTTGCCACGATATTTTACCCCTGTCATCGTAACATTCTGATTTAAAAATATAATTGATCTAAGATTACCCCTCTTCTTCTCTCGAATCCGTCAATAAATATCCTCTTTCTTNATGCTCTCAGTAAACCTGGAATTTCCGATAAAGCTTTTAGCTAAAGTAGCTGTTCACGGAGCCAAACCCGGTGCGCCGTTCTGTATTTAACTTGGACAGCATGACCGGAAATCGCTCTATTCTAGTGCTGTGCTTAAATAATAGACAACTAACTATTTAATATAAAATTCAATCAGGTTCAGCCGTGGACGTACTTTCTACACATCGTTTTGCCCTGCTTATTTCGGTTATCGTTTTGATAGCCGGTGTTAGTGCGAGTTATGCTGATAACACAGAGTCCTTAGGGATTGTGAAGATTGGTGCGATAAATATTCCGGTTCTGGACTGCGTTATTGAGCCTAGTAATGTTGTCGATATAGGCAGTGCAGTACCAGGTGTCGTCGGCTCTATACATGCGTATCGCGGCGAGTTAATAAAAAAGGGAGATGTCATAGTTAAGGTTGAGTCTAGTGTCGAGCAAGTAGCTCTTAAGCAAGCGAAATTACGCGCCGAGCTGGATACATCAATAACACTTCGTCAAGAGGCTGCGAAGCTTGGTAAGCTAACTCAAAAACGAAATCAAGAATTATTAGAAAAGTCAGCCATCTCCGTACAGGATATNGATCAGTTGAAGGCGGAAACGCGCATCGCTGAGCTTCAGGTGAAACAAGAAAAAGATAATAAACGTATTGCCCAGCTAGAATATCGTCGAACTCAGGCAGTGTTACGACAGCGAACTATCCGCAGTCCCGTGGATGGGGTGGTAATGGAGCGGTTTAAATCAGTGGGAGAGTATGTGGACAGTGAACCACTGTTTCGCATCGCCCAGATTCATCCGTTACACGTGGAGGTTATTGTACCCGTGGATTATTTAGGCTTGGTAAGCGCAGGGATGGAGGCAAATGTTACTTCCGTAGTGTCGGGGGCTGATTCTTATTTAGCGACTGTTCAACCTAAAAACCGCAGTTAGACCTGCCAAGGACTTAACCTAGCATCGATACCACATTCTAAATTAAGCGAACTGCCCTTAGGTTAGGCAGTTGAGGTGAGGAGGGTCTGCTGTCCCTTTTTTTACCTTAAATTGGGCCATAACCTGCTCTAACATCCGACTCCAGCACTGTGCAGAAGTTAACTGCGGAGCAATCATTTTTAGTTCATTAAAAAGAGTAACCAGCCGGTGATATGCGCCAGCCAACTTCTCTTGTTTGCCGTGCGTACTCGTGATGGTGATTTTCTTCTGATCGCTGTGCTTTGTCTGTCGACCCACGCCCGTTAAGAGTAAAGGCCGACTTGTAATCGCCTCATGATGTTGACCCGGCAATGCCAGGCGAACGTATAAATTCCACCAGTTATAAATTAAGGCAATCATTCGAGACATCAGTCGGCAGCTCTTTACATCCTTCGTCGTATAGCCACCCCAACCCCACTGGTTTTTAAGTTCATCAAAATTATTTTCACAATCCGCTCTATCCCGATAATGCTGGAACAGCGAAACCAAATCATCATCTAGGTCTGTCACCAAAACCGAATACTCAAAGACCTTTATCTCTTCGGGTCCATCAATAAAGGAAAGTTGTTTGCAATCCTCACTTCCCGATTCTATTGCGACAAGACTACTACTGGATAACTTTCTTCTCACAATAATGACTCGTCGTTCTTTCTTCCAGCCCTGTAATTTTAAGCTATCCTCTTTTGCTTCCCATCCGCTGTGAACGTGAGTCCACTGCCCTAAGCCATGGTGCTTGTATATCAGCTTCATAGCATTTTTAGATTTCTTTAATTTGAATAAATACCGCTGATCAATTTCTTCTAACTCGTTCATCACTGTATCGGTACCCCAACCAATGTCACCGCGAACAAATTCAGGTTTCTCATCTTCTCCTAAACCTTTGATCAACGAAACCAATCCAGGCAATGAGTAACTGGAGTGGGATTGGTCACCCGCTTTGACTTCAACATCCAGCACTAATCTTAAGTTCGCCATCATATACGTATGGTAAGTATGAGAAGGCCTGCCTGGTTTTTGTGGGTTGTATCCTTTTACCGCTTTTTCTTGATGGCTATAAAGCGGTTTGATGGTCGTATCGACATCGAGTATCCACGGTGTTCTTAACAGAGGTTTGCAACTATCATGCAAATGATTCTGCATCCATTGCACACCCTTTTCCTCTTCTATTTTTTTCACTGCTCGTCGTGCAGAATCTTCACTGACCACTTTGTTCATACCCAGCAGGGACGGATTCACATTGTCGGCGATCAATGAAGTGATGTGAGAATAGCGCTTGTGCCCCGATAAAATGGAGAGAAATAAAGAGCCGAGTACATCCACTTTTTCAGGGGCATTATTGCTGAAGTAGGTGAGCGGACAATCCTTTACCCAGGGATCAAAACGCCCTCCTAATTTGAGGAACTGGATAAAAAAAGGCAACTGTCCAAGGGGCGTTACCGGGGCATCGGCATCCCACTCAATGTGTACTTTTCCACCGTATGTATCCACTGCAATATTGGCTGGAAATTGACTCTTAGCGCTCGTTATCGTCCCACCCTCTGGGTGAGTTGTGTTTGGTGGAAGAACCATCGCAGACCCCTGATTTTAAAGAGCTTGCATTGTACATCAATTTCTTAACTGCTGAATTTAGGTTCAACCAAGCCACTTGTTTGCGGCTGAGATTTTTAATACTGTCCATCGTTTGTTGAGCACCCACATTGCAGCCGTAGCAAAATAAAGTCACGATGAGACGCAATTGAGGTTCGTCTATTTTACTTTCCAGCCCCGAGAGTGGCCTGAATAACTCCGGGTCTACTATCGGAACAATAGAAATATTACATGGCCTCCCGTAAGCTATTGATATTAAGGGTGTTTCAAGCAAAGATAGTTTTTACCCAATATTGTTAACCCATTGATAACATGAGATATAATTTACGCTATTTCCGACATTTTTCGGCACTAATTTAACTGACGAGAAGGCGAACCTTTGCCAACACCTCCTGCACAACCGCTGGCTGGGCTTGTTCAACGAATTTAATCCCTCTAACTTCAAAGTCCATCATTTTTATTTGGTGGCAAAGTATAGCGCCTCGCGTGTTGGTTCCGTCTAATAACACCTCGAAACCGTGGCCCTTAACGTTCGATGTTATCGGTGCAACGAGAGACAACACCATTTTCTTGTTAAAGACTTGAGGGGACAATACGAGCGCTGGGCGCTTCATTGCTTGCTCGTGCCCTGCCGAGGGATCAAAGTTGGTAAAGACGATATCACCGCGCTTTGGCACATATCTCTTAGGCATAACCTACCAAATCTCCTTGCCTTGTGGGCTGTCGTTGAGCCACTCCAGATCTTCATCATCAAGGCGAGTGCTCTTTTTGGTGCAGGTGGCAAGCAGTTCATCAAGATCGAACTCGGGTTGATCTTGTAATGGCGTTAAAAAGAGGCCGCCATCGCGCACTTCAACTTCAAACCTATCGCCAATGCCACTTGAGAGCTGTTCTAATAGTGTTTTACTGAGGCGAACCGCAGCGCTATTGCCCCACTTTTGAATTTCTAATTGCATAGTGTCCACCTTAAATATAGTATCTACATTGTAGATACTATCACAGGCGCTACCCGTGTCAACTTATCTCCTGTCTTGTCCCCAATCCCAGCGCCGTATCCAATTATCAACGTTGTCGTCGTTATGTTTGCCATGAAACTGATAAAACCCCAGCATATTAACGTGCACCCATGCTCCTGGGGATAGCCCTATCAAATAGGCTCTCTCCGCTTCATCCTTGGCGTCCTGGTAAAGCTCGTTCAATATATAGGTATTGTAATAGAGAATAACCGATGAAATTAAACGAGTACATTGATTCCATATCTCCATCTCAATTTCACTAAACCCGCGAAATTCACCTTTTCGTAACACTGTAATTGCACGATATAAATTATTAAAGGCTTCACCACGGTTCAAAGCAATAAGAATAGCTCTCCTGAACTCAGAATCATGCAGATATTGTAATAAAAAATGGGAGCGTACAATATGATTGTATTGCACCAACGCTCTCTTGGTATCACTATGATAATTTCCTGATGCAATTTTTCTGATAGTGCTGCTCGGTGATTCCCCGCCTAAGAGTAAGGAGGAAACAACGTGTTGCATATTATTCCATTCACTAATCAGAAATTTTTCATCCACAAATTTGGTCGGTTTAATAATACACCCCTCGTAATCTTTAGCGTTACCAAATGCCCAGAATGTTTCACGATGTGGTTTAGGAATGCGAGGAGCAAAGACCAAATCGGTTAAATCAAACAAACAAAAGTTGATCGCGTTAGTGCCATGTTTGTCCGTAGAGAAATAATGAGGCTTAATCTCAGAGCTATTTTGATGGTGAACCATCTCAAACAGGAAATGGCCTTCGTATTCATTGGCACCAATAACCAGACTGGCTAGAGGAAAACTGTTGAATATTTCATTGTAGCTGGATACGCCGAGTCCTTGTCCAAAGTATTTCGGAGAACGACGGGATTTCACATTGCGTAGACTGGTCTCTAGTTTAAGCCCATCAAGACTGGCATGCATGAGGCCATTAATGTACCACTCATGATAAATTGGAATTTTAGCGGCCGCATTGTTAATGCAATCTGTGCTAGCGATGAGTGTTTCGATACGGACATAATCAGCCTCAGCTGTTAACAGCGCTGATTCGTTAAGATCAGATATGCTGGCCATCTTGTTTGATCCCAATCGTATCGCGTTGGCCAGTATGGCAGCCATGATCAGTTCTTTGTCCTGCTTTATTTTTGTTGATCTTGGTAGAACCGATTCAAAGGAGGTGGTAAATTTGGTTTTACGATTGACGAAATGCAGCACATCCACAATGCTGCTTTGTTGGAAATTTGCGAACAGACTCTCATTAGGATCGGATACCTTTTCTAGAGGGCGCAATCGCCACTGTTGCTTATTATCTTTATCAACAACGATTTTTATCGCTTGATTTTCACCACTGACTAGGGCCTGGTTAACCTCGTTATAAAGTCCATTAAGCTCCTTCTTTTTAACGTCCAGTGTTTTCTTCAGCGGGGAGCTTAGCCTATTGTAGCCAAGCTCTTTTAGAATGGCTCGTTTCTTCTTTTTCCATCGCTGAGGCGGCACTAAATCGTCCTCCACAGTTTTATATTTCTTGCTGTACTTCAGTGTCAATTTATTTGTTGTAAGGTAGTAGACCATTCTTTTGTAAAAAAGATATTCGAAACGATCGTAAATTGGGACCTCATTTGGCATCACATATTCACTATCGGCTGCGCTTACCCAGGACTCCAGCACTGGGGGTAGGGGAGTATCATAAAAGGTATTGTCAGCCAGCGTCTTTTTCATGTGGTCGACAATCTCTTTCAATAAATGGTTATGTGTGACTTCAAAATCAATGGTTAGAAATAAATGTTTAAGGTTTAGCCTGATGGATACCTTGCTGCTATCAATGTATTGCCAGAATAATAATTCTTTATTAAGATTGTCGCCAACAAGTAGTTTTGCTGCAATGAGTAACTCATCTTCTGGGACGTGTTGGTGAATAATAGGGCGTGGTACGTTGTTTGAGTCAGGGTGTTGTTTAATACTAACCAATAAATTACTTACCTTCTCGCGAGTCTCTTTGATACGTTCGATCTGCTCTAGCGCAACCTCTTTGGCGTAGTCAACTCCTTTGGTTTGATATTCCAATGTGCGCTTCTTGAAAGCCTCAAGCAGATTATCTTGCAGCATTTGAAATCGGGTAAAACAATAGCACATCAAATAGAGCTGAATGGAGTGGGCACTAATTTGCTTTAACCTGGGGCCGCTGTAGTGGTTGATTAGATCTGAGTAGTAATTGATGGTTGTCTTTGGCAAACCGAGTTTGGGGAGAACCGTTTTAGCAATATTAAAAATGGGGAGTAGCTGATGATTTTTGTCAATTTCAGCATTGAGCTCAGTTGTATTAAAGCCCTTCATGTCTTGTTTTATGCTAATAATATGATGGAGCCCATCGGTCTTGTCCAGTAAGGAGAAAATCAATTGACGCTGGCTTTTACTGGTATAACGCAGAAATGCCTGAACCACTCTGTTATTTTCTTTATTCCAAATTTCAGAGACTAGGGTTTGAATGGTCGTGTAACCAGCAATAGCCACGCGATGCTTAACGAACAAATCCAACAATGCTTTGCACAGTTGCCGTTGTCTTGGATGATTAGGGGCGTACTGAAACAATTCTTTTTTTATGGTACTGGCGTTAATGTCTGCAAAACGGTGATAGCGGCGTAACTCAAGCACTTGATTCTCGATTCGAGTGATCCGACTAGAATGCTTGGGTAGTGATTTGGGTGATGCCTTGTTCGGAAAATAACGCTTCATCACATGTTGACGTTCAAGCGTTATATCTCGATAATTAAACTTGATCAACGAGAGTCTTATTTTGAAAAACACAAGGCACACGGCAAAATAGACAGCGTCATCGACTCCGTCAAATCTGTTTAAGGCGGTAGTTTCATGATCATTGAAGGTGAAATACTGAGTTCTTTCAGCGTCATTAAGAACCGGGACACCGTAGATATCTAGCTGTTCTGTGGTGCTGAGTAGGCGAGTGTTTTCGTTGGACATAGGGTGTTCCTAGAGCCGGATAATGGGTGCACTCATAAGGAAAAGCCAGTAATATTGTTTACTGGATCATATGAGGGCGCCTTGGGCATGTCAAATAAATATTACGTACCCAGGCCCGTTTTCGACACCATTTCCAAGGTGCTTAACCAATATGATGTGTTCTATGCCGATGATAACCCACGCCAGGGTATTCGCCGATGGCTGAGCTCTTGTTTCGCTGAGAGTAATGTTACCGTCCCGTCTTATGCCCAGAGAGATTTCCAAGCAATCTTGAACTTTTTGTACAGTTACAGAGGTAGCACCGATACCTTTGATGCGTATCGTCGTGACCTTGAGCGGCTATTACAGTGGAGCTGGTTTGTTCGAGAGCAATCGATACTGAAACACAAGCGCGAGGATCTTGAGTCCTTCATTGAGTTTTGTCGCAAGCCCTATAAGCGATGGATTGGTTTGAAAACGGTGGCTCGCTTTAAGAGAGTGGACGGAGAAGCCATTCCGAACTCAGAATGGCGTCCCTTTACAGTACACGTCAGTAAAAAGGATCATAAGGCGGGCATGGACCCCAGTAAGGATGATTATCAATTATCGCAGCCGGCGTTAAAGGTGATGTTCGGTATTTTAAGTAGCTTTTATAATTACCTTTTACAAGAAGAGCTAGCTCAGGTAAATCCGATTGCTCTTATGAGGCAGAAGAGCAAATACATCCGTACAGAAAACACCTCCCCTATTGTTCGTCGTCTCTCTGACCGACAATGGGAAACCGTTATTAATCTCGCTAAACTTCGAGCAAAATCGGAGGAAAAGGAGGAGCGTACCGTTTTTATTTTATCGTGCCTTTATAGTATGTATTTGCGAATTTCAGAACTGGTGGCCAGCGATCGGTGGACTCCGACCATGAGTGATTTTATAAAGGATGCCGATGGTAACTGGTGGTTTAAAACTGTAGGGAAAGGAAATAAGGCACGACAAATCGCGGTCAGCGATGCGATGCTAGAAGCTTTAGTCTATTACCGAAAAGCCTACCTAAGTTTACCACCCTACCCTTTGATGGGTGAGACTACGCCATTGGTTGGCCATATTAATAACCACAACGCCTCGATCAAAAGTACTCGCCCTATACGACAATTAGTACAACAGTGCTTTGATCAAGCCGCTGATAAAATTGAGTCTAGTGGCGAGCTTCACGAGGCAGATTCACTGCGCTTAGCAACGGTACATTGGTTGCGCCATACGGGTATCTCTGATGATGTAAAAATTCGTCCACGAGAACACGTGCGTGATGACGCTGGACATAGTTCTAGTGCCGTTACAGATCGTTATATTGACGTTGAACTAAAAGAGCGTGCTCGATCAGCGAAAGACAAGCCGATGATGGTTGAGGAACATCAACACAGTTCCAAGAAAAAGAGATAAGGCGATGTAGGGCCATTCAGCATGGTTATTTAAGGTAAGGAAGGGTCTTAAAAAAGTGTCCATAATTGTTGGAAATCTAGGAGAATAACTCTCTATTTTTCAATGATATACAAATTTAAGTTGGAATTTATGTTTAGTGTATTTGCTATGTATATCAAGAGGTTACAAGGGGCTATGTAATATTTCTATTGTTCCGATAGTAGACCCGAAAGACAAGGCTTAATATAGTATGTATATACATGGTACGTAATACAGTACGCTAAAATAGGAGAGCGGGAAAATGGCCAGAGGCGGAATTAACAAAATACACGTAAAGAAGGCCCGTGAGTCTCTGATTTCAAAGGGCCAAAACCCATCCATTGATACTATACGTATTGAATTAGGCAATACTGGTTCCAAAACAACCATTCATCGCTATCTAAAGGAACTTGAAGCCGAAGCAGGCACCCGATTAGATGATGAAGCGCTACTCAGTGAAACTCTCAAAGAGATTGTTGCAAGTCTTGCCGCCAAACTGCACGAAGAAGCCAATGCCATCGTCAGTAAAGCCGAAGAGAATAACACTAAGCGTAAAGCTGAATGGCAACAGCTCAATGACAATCAATCACTTGTTATCGACACCGCAGAGCAGCGTATAAGGGCGCTAGAAGCCCAAGCAGAGAATACAAGCACTGCATTGCAAGAATGTAGTGAAAAGCTTCAGGTAGAAGCTATCAAGTCCCATAGGCTTGAACAAGAAGTTAATGACCTGAAAATAATGATTACAGATAAAGACAGCCAAACAAAATCACTAGAAGAAAAACATCAGCACAATCGCGATGCACTTGAACATTATCGACAGTCCACTAAAGATCAGAGAGATCAAGATGCGAGGAGACATGAGAGTCAAATCCAGCAATTACAATCTGAGCACCGAAAGCTTCAGCAAACACTGTCAGTTAAACAAGATAATGTAACCCAGCTCAACAAGGATAATGCTCGCCTGGTAACGGAAGTCAGTGAAGCTCGAAAAACCCTAGCGGTAGTCGAATCTACTGAGAGAAAGCAGCGCAATGAAGCTGCAGATCTAAGTGAGAGGCTAACGATTGAGTCTATAAAGCTCGGCAGTTCAGAGACGCTACTGAAAGAAAAAATAGAATCCCTTGATACCGTATCGTCGAAATTAGATGAGGTGAAATCTGAAAAACAGAAGCTGGAAATTGAGTTGGCAAGGGTTAGTGCTGAGCTAGAGGTGAAAAATATGATGTTTGAGAAAGTGGGAATCACCACCAAATAATAGTTACTTTGATTGAGTAAATATCCTTATTGAATATCATCAATAGGTGAACTAATAGCCTTCAATTCTACACGCCCACTCGGGCACTACCAAAATCTTTGATAATTTCATCAGGTATGTAGTCAAGAAGGCCGGCAATATGACTTAGCAGTAAATAAGGCAGTATGAAGATGGTAGCAGTTTATAAGACCGCATATCCACGAATAAAAGAAGGTATCACCGACAAAGATTTAAAGGAAGTTTACACGCCAACAGCGGCAGATAAACGATTTGTAGTGCGTCACTGCCGGAAGCAAACGGCCTCGTATCTAGGGCTTCTCATACAGCTTAAGCTGCTTCAACGATTAGGCAGATTTTGCACCCTAAAAGATATTCCCGATTCAGTTGTCAAACATATTAAAAAGTCGATCAGATCGAGAGTGACCGATACACAGCTCGAAAAATATTTTTCATCGGGAACAAAAGATCGACACATTAAAATATTGCGCAAACACCTGGGAGTGAAATCCTACAATAAAAAGACCACTGCAGCTCAAGCAAAGTCGTGGGCTGAAGATGCGGCGGCGACCAAAGAAGAATTGGCTGATATTATCAATGTTGTTATTGAGCTGCTGATTAAAAATAGGTTTGAGCTACCTGCATTTTATGAAATACATAGAACAGCTCAATCTGGTAGGTCCAGTGCTAATGATAAGCTTTACAATAGTTTGGTCGATCTTCTTGACCCACCGTCAAAACAACTTATTAAAAACTTGTTAGCGAAATCTACAGGCGTATCCGGGGGATTCGGATGGTCCTCCTTAAAGAGCGAACCCAAGAAGCCAACGCCAAAAAATATCAAAGGGTTTATTGCTTACTTGAAGTGGTTCAAAGTATTGCAAGATGTATTACCTGTTAACCTAGGATTACCGCCGACAAAACATCAGCAATTCATTAATGAAGCAAAAGCAATGGATTACGCTAATTTAATGAAATTAAAGTCAAATAAAAGAAATGCTCTTGTTATAGTTCTTGTAAGGCATCATTACGCACAAACACTTGATCATGCCGCAGACATTCTCATCAAGATTATTAATAAGATGGATCGTACAGCAGTAACACATCTTGATAAATATCTTATTGATCATCGGAAAGAAGCAGACCAGCTAATTGGTATTTTATCTGAGACTTTAACGGCATACCTTGATGTGCAAAACAAAGAAGATGTGTTAGACAAAATCATTGGCAGCAAAGGGAGTGCTCTTTTATCAATGTGTGATAAATACATGACTTTTGCTGATAATAATTATCACCCGTTCATGCTTCCACTTTACAAGAAAAGCCGCACTGCTTTATTCAATACGATAGAAATACTAGACCTTGAATCAGCATCTCGCGATAAAGATCTCATCAAGGCAATTGAATTTATATTAAAGAACAAGAAGATTAAATCTGAAATGATTAGTATTGTGGATGACAACAACCCATCAAAAAAACTGATCAATATAAAGTGGATTAAAGAAAAGTGGCGGAAACTGGTTACAGAGAAATCATCAAAAACAGCACAAGTATCACAGGTTAATAAGTATTATTTTGAATTATGCGTATTTATCAGGATTTCAGAAGAGTTGCAAAATGGGGATATCTTCATCCCCTACAGCGAGAAGTTTGATGACTATAGAGAAACTACCATAACCGATGAAGAGTACGAAGAACNGCTTAAAACGTACTGTGAGGAAGTTGGTCTAGTGGCAGGCGCTTCTGAGTTTACGAAGCATTTAAAAGACAAAATGTTGACTATTTGCAAGTTAGCCGATGATAGATTTCCAGATGATGATGACATTCGATTTGATTCTGGAAAACTGGTTTTAAGTCGACAAAAGGCTGATGAAACTCCAAAGCGAGTCAAGGAAATCGATGCATTATTAAAGGAACGAATGAATAAGCTGAGCCTGTTAGACGTAATTATCGATGTTGAAAAATGGATGGGACTGAGTAATGGCTTCGGTCCACTATCAGGCTATGAATCTAGAATTGATGATCCAGTTAAAAGATTTATACTGACAATATTCTGTTATGGAACTAACATTGGCCCAACGGAAACAGTAAGATCGGTTAAAGGGGTAACTCGACATCAAATGGCTTGGCTTAACTTAAAAAGGGTTACTGAACCTCGACTTGATAAAGCGATTGCCAAAGTCGTTAACCGTTACAAGCAGTATGAATTGATTAAGTGCTGGGGTACCGGTGAAAGTGTTTCAGCAGATGGGAAATTATGGAACCTATATGAAGATAATTTAGTCTCAGAGTTCCATGTGCGCTATGGTTCTTACGGAGGAATCGCGTACTACCATATCAGCGACACCTATATTGCCCTATTCAGTCGATTTATCCCTTGTGGTGTTTACGAAGCGATATACATCCTTGATGGGCTTCTGAATCACGATTCAGATTTTGCTCCCGATACTGTCCATGGAGATACTCATGCCCAGTCAACTCCCGTTTTTGGTTTAGCCTATTTACTAGGTATTAAATTAATGCCGCGAATCAGACACCTCAAAGACCTAAAATTCTATAAGCCAGACAAGAACATGGTGCTATCTCATATAGAGTCGTTATTTTCTGATCTTATCAACTGGGAACTTATTGAAAAGTACTATCCAGATATGATGAAAACAGCAATGTCCATCAAGGCAGGTAGGATAACAGCCTCAACAATACTAAGACGATTTGGTTCGAATAACCGCAAGAACAAAGTCTATTTTGCATTTAGAGAGCTAGGGCGGGTTGTCAGAACCATGTATTTGCTTGAATATATCACTGATGTCGATATGCGTAAGATGGTCCAGGCCGCTACCTGTAAAAGTGAAGAGTTTAATGGCTTTGCTGATTGGCATTTTTTTGCTAATGGCGGAAGAATTTCTTCAAATTTAAAAGGCGAACAAAATAAAATCGTCAAATATAATCACTTGCTTGCGAATATGTCGATCTTACATAACGTAAACGCCATGACAGAAGTCTTCAATGATCTTCGCTCTGAAGGCCATGATATAACACTGGAAGATATGGCGAAAACATCGCCATATCGTTGTGAACATTTCGGGAGATTAGGTAGTTTCGGTTTGGATTTAGACAGAGAAGTATTACCAACAAGGTTTGATCTATCTATTTAGAAAAATGTTACTAAACAGTAGGTTACACGATTTGTGGCTAAATATTACATGGTTCCTTACCGGACCTCGTAATAGGGCGTTTCTGTTTGTATTTGTCATTTTATACTTTTCATCGTCATTTCACACACCATAAGGTTATAACGTCATTTCACACACTGATCAAGTTTTATCGTCATTTCACACACCGCTTAACTTGTGGATAACCACCATAAAAACCTGTAAGTGAAACGTCATTTCACACACCTTCAAACGTCATTCTACACACCAAAATAATTTTTAAAGGTGTTTTTATCCATAAATTTCATAGTGTTATGAGCTTGTCAAAATCCTTAAACACCTTTAAAACACTCTAATAAAACACATATATAAAACACTTTAATAGTTAAGGGCTTGTTTTCAGTGGATAACTTTAAAGTTCGGGGGATTACACACAGCATAATAAAAAGGCTAATCAGGAAAGNAACCAGTANGCCGAACCCCTAAAGNATGCTATCAAGTAGCAAATGCAGCCATACAGAGCGAAAATAGAAATTTTTTGTACAATGGGTAAGGTTTTAAATAAAAACGCATACAGGGGCTTACAGGGCGTTTAAAAACATTGTAATCAGTGAAAAAGAAAAAGGGCTAGGCAGAAAAGGGGGATGTGCTATATTACATCAATAGTATGATATTTTCATACAATCTCTTGGAGGCCATTTTATGACTACGACACGAAAAACTATCACCGTCACCGATCAACAAGACAATTGGATTAAGGCACAAATTTCAGCGGGGGCGTTTACAAACGATAGTGAATATATCCGCGATTTGATACGCCGTGATCAAGCCAGCCAAGCCGATGTAGAAGAAATTCGCGCCGCGCTCATCGAGGGCGAGCAAAGCGGAGAACCCCAGCCGTTTGATGGTGATTTATTCAAACAAGAAATGATAGCTAAACATGCCTGAATATCGACTAGCACCAAAGGCTAGGGAAGATATGGAAGCCGTTTGGCTGTACTCATTGAAGCAATGGGGAACAGAACAAACAGGGCGATATATTGACGACTTAACAGAGGCGTTCGGATTTTTGGCCGAAAGTCCAAAAGCGGGGACAGCTTGCGAACATATCCGCACAGGCTACCGAAAATATCCAGTTATGCGTCATGTTATTTATTACCGTGAAACGGGTTACGGCGTGAAGGTTATTCGCGTTTTGCATGATCGAATGTTAGCTACACGTTTTTTTTGAATTTCATTATAAAATTTCTCCTACCTCAACAGGCGGTTTAATTCTCAATTCCAAGCAGATGTCTATAAAATGAGCTTTGTCTATTTTTTGACAATCAAGCGAATTAACATCATTCATCAAATGCGGTAAGGCTTCAAATGAGCCATTTATAGAGCAATAGCCAAGCAGTAAGACAGGAACACCCCGAACGGTTTTAACGATAATAGGGCGGTTGCCTACAAGAAAATAATCAAGATTATTTTTCATCAAATTATACTTCCTTCTATTTTAAAAAGGGGCTAGGTACACCGCTTTCAGGTCATCTTTCAGGCTTTTTTTTAAATCTTTATTAACGGCTGAAATCGTAGATTTTGAACAACCGACGATTTTCACAATATTTGTATATGAATTTCCTGATAATAATAATTTTCTAATAGTTTCATGTAGCCTTACATCAACAGAACGGCCTTTATATTTACCGTCTTTTTTTGCTTGCTTGATGCCTTGGGCTTGTCGTTTGCGGTTAGCTTCATAATCTTTACGAGCAACAGCGGCGAGCATATCCAGCAACATAGCGTTTAAGGCTTCCACCATACGCGCCGTGAAATCATCTTTGACAGGGTTTAAAAACTGGTGAGAGGTCGGCAAATCGAGAGAAACAACCCGAACGCCCTTTAATGTTATTTCATTTTTTAAGGCTTCCCAATCCGCAGTTTTTAAACGACTTATACGGTCAACTTGTTCGACAAGCAAAATATCCCCTTTCTCTGCAATATCCAGTAAGCGAAAAAGTTCAGGCCGTTGCAAACTTGCCCCGCTTACATTCTCTGTAAACCAGCTAGACACTTTTAATTCATTCTTTTTTGCAAATTCTTCAAGTTCACCTTTTGCGCGGCTTGCGTCCTGTTCATCGGTTGACGCTCTTAGGTAGGCATATATTCTCATTTTTCCCTCGGTACTGTTTGACTTGTTCGTTAAATTCGGTATTATTTAAGTCGTTCTTTTAGGTAATGTAGCAGAAAAAAGGCGGTACTGGAAAGGCATACTTAAAAAAACACTTAAACCCACGGCGCAAGCCGTGACACTAAATACTTTAAAAGAGGTTTCCAGATGAATAATGAAGAGGCCGCAAAAAACGAGTTATTAGAAAAAATGTTTTCAATAATTCAGGAAGACAAAGAGCTTCAATATATTTTTACCCCTGTTTTTATGGAGTGGCTAACCAGCAACCCTAAAGGCGTAGAGGTCTTTAATAAAATACATCATAAAATTATGGCAATAAAGCCCGTTAAACGAGGGAAAATCATTAAGAAAAACCCAGAGAAAAAAGAACCATTTTAACCAATAGGAGGGCAGCGCATGAGCTGGCTTACAGGTGATACAAACCACATGGAAGAGCAGATCGAAATCTTTCAGGAGCTTTTAAACGACAAACAGGAACAGCTAGACAATATAGAAAATATTGAAGGCAACGCCAATATTGACGCGCAAAAGGACGATTTAAAAGAACAAATCTTGCATTTAAGATTGAATGTTGAGCAAGCAATGGAGGAAGCCGAAAGAGCAGGGCGCGAGGGCGAAACCTACGAACAAGAAAACGATTTATTCGATGATTAACAAATGAGGTGATTTATGAAAAACCGAAAACAACAACACAAACCCGCAGCAATTCGGAATGTAGGCTTTACAGCTATTAAGTATTATATTTTCGGTTTTATCGCTTCGGTAATTTATGTGCTAATTTTCACAATTGGCACAATTGGTAATAATTTTACAATTTCAAAAGGGCTTATTACTGGTCAATATTTGCTAGTTCCAGAGCCAGAACCCACAGCACAGGCCGCAATCAATAAGCCGGTGATTAAGCCGTATATTCTGGATTTACCACCTTATAATCTTACTGCTCGATGGTTTTCTACGCCAGAGAGTAAGCGGAATATTATAATTATAAATAAACGCTTAAAAGCCAATTTAAAGGAGTGGGAGCAACGAACAGGGCAAAGGGTGTTCAATCATTCGTTTATGCAAAAAAACAGCGCCGAGACGAACGCAGACAGCTTTAAATACTATGACCAGCCCAACACAATGCCCACTTTAATTATTAATAATATTGATAACATTTTGAACGGCGCATATATCCCAGAGCGTCATAGTGTTCTATGGAATAGCAACTATGCAGCGTGTGAAGTAGCGGCAAACGCGGCATATAAGAAAGAAAAGGCAAACGGATATAATCGTTTTCTTGACCCTAACGCAGATTATTCTTTACCAGATTATACGCAATGTGCCGATGATAAAAGCAAGGTTACAGCAACGGCAAAAGGGATCTGTTTTGATGGTAGTACGCAATATTTTTGCGGGCAACATGTGCGGGATTATATCGAACGGGTTTATTATGCTGTAACAGATGCTAATTTCTCCACAGCCGCCCCTATCTTTCATCATNAATCAGAATTTAATAATGCAAAAATAGCTTATGAACTTGGCTTGTCACAACAAACGACAGCCCTAGATTTATCGGTTGCTGATCTTTTTAGAAATAAAAATAAAGAGGTAGAGGCAAAGCCGAAACCGCAATACATTACTTCTGAAATGCCCTTTATTGAGCGGGTGAAATTCGCAGATATAAAACAAATTGAAGCCTTGAGAATTACGCTTTTATTCGGTTCTTGTATCATCCTGTTTTTATATATTCTTATCGGCCATAAACACGCCATTATTAAAACCCCTTCATTTATGGGTAAGCATTTTTATATATACAGTGTGCCATTTTTGGCCGCGTATGCTTTTACGTTTATTAATGCCAGTGGTTCGGTGTTTTCTTCTATGTGGTCGGCCTTCTGGTTATTCATTCCACCAATGCTATTTATGACTGTCCCCGTACTTCGTTTAACGATGGTCGAATACATCAAAGAAATGCCTTTATATCGCCGTTGGTTCATTCTTGGACGTGGTGGTGAGGCTTCCAGAATGGCGGGCGTTAAGGAATATATGGAGAAAGATTTATCTGATTATTTCACCGCTGGTAAATTGGTTTTTAAAAAATACAGCTCTATTTATTTGGGTAAAACATTACTTCAAGATGATACAAAAATAGGTGGTCGTTATATCGGAATTACATCAGAACAGCATATGATAACTTTTGCCCTTACAGGGGCAGGTAAAAGCCGTGATGCAATATGGAATACTTTGCTTAATTATTCAGGCGGTACAATGGTTTTTGACCCCAAGGGCGAGCATTGGCGCGTAACATCTAAACGTAGAGCAGAGGCCGCACCCGTTTACTTGCTTGACCCATACGGCACAGTAAAAGATATGAGCGAAACAAACTACTGGAATCCTTTGGATGAAATCGACCCAGAAAGCCCAAGCGCAAGGGATGATTTGCGGAATTTGGCCGAGGCTTCAATTTATATGGAGAGCGGGGAGAGTAGCTCAGGGGCATTTTTCCGAGAGAATGCACAGCTTATTTACAGGGGGTTTCTTGCTTATGTTCTTGTTAAAATGCCGCCAGAGGATAGGCATTTAGGGACAGCCTACGATTTAATGTCTACAGGTGAACCAGATGGTAAATTTGCCAGTAAAAGGAGTTGGGATACGCTCATACAAGAAATGATGTTATGTGACGCGATAGCGGGCGCACCAAGAGACGCAGCCAGCTTACTTGAAAGAGTTCGGGTCTACTATCGGAACAATAGAAATATTACATGGCCTCCCGTAAGCTATTGATATTAAGGGTGTTTCAAGCAAAGATAGTTTTTACCCAATATTGTTAACCCATTGATAACATGAGATATAATTTACGCTATTTCCGACATTTTTCGGCACTAATTTAACTGACGAGAAGGCGAACCTTTGCCAACACCTCCTGCACAACCGCTGGCGGGGCTTGTTCAACGAATTTAATCCCTCTAACTTCAAAGTCCATCATTTTTATTTGGTGGCAAAGTATAGCGCCTCGCGTGTTGGTTCCGTCTAATAACACCTCGAAACCGTGGCCCTTAACGTTCGATGTTATCGGTGCAACGAGAGACAACACCATTTTCTTGTTAAAGACTTGAGGGGACAATACGAGCGCTGGGCGCTTCATTGCTTGCTCGTGCCCTGCCGAGGGATCAAAGTTGGTAAAGACGATATCACCGCGCTTTGGCACATATCTCTTAGGCATAACCTACCAAATCTCCTTGCCTTGTGGGCTGTCGTTGAGCCACTCCAGATCTTCATCATCAAGGCGAGTGTTCTTTTTGGTGCAGGTGGCAAGCAGTTCATCAAGATCGAACTCGGGTTGATCTTGTAATGGCGTTAAAAAGAGGCCGCCATCGCGCACTTCAACTTCAAACCTATCGCCAATGCCACTTGAGAGCTGTTCTAATAGTGTTTTACTGAGGCGAACCGCAGCGCTATTGCCCCACTTTTGAATTTCTAATTGCATAGTGTCCACCTTAAATATAGTATCTACATTGTAGATACTATCACAGGCGCTACCCGTGTCAACTTATCTCCTGTCTTGTCCCCAATCCCAGCGCCGTATCCAATTATCAACGTTGTCGTCGTTATGTTTGCCATGAAACTGATAAAACCCCAGCATATTAACGTGCACCCATGCTCCTGGGGATAGCCCTATCAAATAGGCTCTCTCCGCTTCATCCTTGGCGTCCTGGTAAAGCTCGTTCAATATATAGGTATTGTAATAGAGAATAACCGATGAAATTAAACGAGTACATTGATTCCATATCTCCATCTCAATTTCACTAAACCCGCGAAATTCACCTTTTCGTAACACTGTAATTGCACGATATAAATTATTAAAGGCTTCACCACGGTTCAAAGCAATAAGAATAGCTCTCCTGAACTCAGAATCATGCAGATATTGTAATAAAAAATGGGAGCGTACAATATGATTGTATTGCACCAACGCTCTCTTGGTATCACTATGATAATTTCCTGATGCAATTTTTCTGATAGTGCTGCTCGGTGATTCCCCGCCTAAGAGTAAGGAGGAAACAACGTGTTGCATATTATTCCATTCACTAATCAGAAATTTTTCATCCACAAATTTGGTCGGTTTAATAATACACCCCTCGTAATCTTTAGCGTTACCAAATGCCCAGAATGTTTCACGATGTGGTTTAGGAATGCGAGGAGCAAAGACCAAATCGGTTAAATCAAACAAACAAAAGTTGATCGCGTTAGTGCCATGTTTGTCCGTAGAGAAATAATGAGGCTTAATCTCAGAGCTATTTTGATGGTGAACCATCTCAAACAGGAAATGGCCTTCGTATTCATTGGCACCAATAACCAGACTGGCTAGAGGAAAACTGTTGAATATTTCATTGTAGCTGGATACGCCGAGTCCTTGTCCAAAGTATTTCGGAGAACGACGGGATTTCACATTGCGTAGACTGGTCTCTAGTTTAAGCCCATCAAGACTGGCATGCATGAGGCCATTAATGTACCACTCATGATAAATTGGAATTTTAGCGGCCGCATTGTTAATGCAATCTGTGCTAGCGATGAGTGTTTCGATACGGACATAATCAGCCTCAGCTGTTAACAGCGCTGATTCGTTAAGATCAGATATGCTGGCCATCTTGTTTGATCCCAATCGTATCGCGTTGGCCAGTATGGCAGCCATGATCAGTTCTTTGTCCTGCTTTATTTTTGTTGATCTTGGTAGAACCGATTCAAAGGAGGTGGTAAATTTGGTTTTACGATTGACGAAATGCAGCACATCCACAATGCTGCTTTGTTGGAAATTTGCGAACAGACTCTCATTAGGATCGGATACCTTTTCTAGAGGGCGCAATCGCCACTGTTGCTTATTATCTTTATCAACAACGATTTTTATCGCTTGATTTTCACCACTGACTAGGGCCTGGTTAACCTCGTTATAAAGTCCATTAAGCTCCTTCTTTTTAACGTCCAGTGTTTTCTTCAGCGGGGAGCTTAGCCTATTGTAGCCAAGCTCTTTTAGAATGGCTCGTTTCTTCTTTTTCCATCGCTGAGGCGGCACTAAATCGTCCTCCACAGTTTTATATTTCTTGCTGTACTTCAGTGTCAATTTATTTGTTGTAAGGTAGTAGACCATTCTTTTGTAAAAAAGATATTCGAAACGATCGTAAATTGGGACCTCATTTGGCATCACATATTCACTATCGGCTGCGCTTACCCAGGACTCCAGCACTGGGGGTAGGGGAGTATCATAAAAGGTATTGTCAGCCAGCGTCTTTTTCATGTGGTCGACAATCTCTTTCAATAAATGGTTATGTGTGACTTCAAAATCAATGGTTAGAAATAAATGTTTAAGGTTTAGCCTGATGGATACCTTGCTGCTATCAATGTATTGCCAGAATAATAATTCTTTATTAAGATTGTCGCCAACAAGTAGTTTTGCTGCAATGAGTAACTCATCTTCTGGGACGTGTTGGTGAATAATAGGGCGTGGTACGTTGTTTGAGTCAGGGTGTTGTTTAATACTAACCAATAAATTACTTACCTTCTCGCGAGTCTCTTTGATACGTTCGATCTGCTCTAGCGCAACCTCTTTGGCGTAGTCAACTCCTTTGGTTTGATATTCCAATGTGCGCTTCTTGAAAGCCTCAAGCAGATTATCTTGCAGCATTTGAAATCGGGTAAAACAATAGCACATCAAATAGAGCTGAATGGAGTGGGCACTAATTTGCTTTAACCTGGGGCCGCTGTAGTGGTTGATTAGATCTGAGTAGTAATTGATGGTTGTCTTTGGCAAACCGAGTTTGGGGAGAACCGTTTTAGCAATATTAAAAATGGGGAGTAGCTGATGATTTTTGTCAATTTCAGCATTGAGCTCAGTTGTATTAAAGCCCTTCATGTCTTGTTTTATGCTAATAATATGATGGAGCCCATCGGTCTTGTCCAGTAAGGAGAAAATCAATTGACGCTGGCTTTTACTGGTATAACGCAGAAATGCCTGAACCACTCTGTTATTTTCTTTATTCCAAATTTCAGAGACTAGGGTTTGAATGGTCGTGTAACCAGCAATAGCCACGCGATGCTTAACGAACAAATCCAACAATGCTTTGCACAGTTGCCGTTGTCTTGGATGATTAGGGGCGTACTGAAACAATTCTTTTTTTATGGTACTGGCGTTAATGTCTGCAAAACGGTGATAGCGGCGTAACTCAAGCACTTGATTCTCGATTCGAGTGATCCGACTAGAATGCTTGGGTAGTGATTTGGGTGATGCCTTGTTCGGAAAATAACGCTTCATCACATGTTGACGTTCAAGCGTTATATCTCGATAATTAAACTTGATCAACGAGAGTCTTATTTTGAAAAACACAAGGCACACGGCAAAATAGACAGCGTCATCGACTCCGTCAAATCTGTTTAAGGCGGTAGTTTCATGATCATTGAAGGTGAAATACTGAGTTCTTTCAGCGTCATTAAGAACCGGGACACCGTAGATATCTAGCTGTTCTGTGGTGCTGAGTAGGCGAGTGTTTTCGTTGGACATAGGGTGTTCCTAGAGCCGGATAATGGGTGCACTCATAAGGAAAAGCCAGTAATATTGTTTACTGGATCATATGAGGGCGCCTTGGGCATGTCAAATAAATATTACGTACCCAGGCCCGTTTTCGACACCATTTCCAAGGTGCTTAACCAATATGATGTGTTCTATGCCGATGATAACCCACGCCAGGGTATTCGCCGATGGCTGAGCTCTTGTTTCGCTGAGAGTAATGTTACCGTCCCGTCTTATGCCCAGAGAGATTTCCAAGCAATCTTGAACTTTTTGTACAGTTACAGAGGTAGCACCGATACCTTTGATGCGTATCGTCGTGACCTTGAGCGGCTATTACAGTGGAGCTGGTTTGTTCGAGAGCAATCGATACTGAAACACAAGCGCGAGGATCTTGAGTCCTTCATTGAGTTTTGTCGCAAGCCCTATAAGCGATGGATTGGTTTGAAAACGGTGGCTCGCTTTAAGAGAGTGGACGGAGAAGCCATTCCGAACTCAGAATGGCGTCCCTTTACAGTACACGTCAGTAAAAAGGATCATAAGGCGGGCATGGACCCCAGTAAGGATGATTATCAATTATCGCAGCCGGCGTTAAAGGTGATGTTCGGTATTTTAAGTAGCTTTTATAATTACCTTTTACAAGAAGAGCTAGCTCAGGTAAATCCGATTGCTCTTATGAGGCAGAAGAGCAAATACATCCGTACAGAAAACACCTCCCCTATTGTTCGTCGTCTCTCTGACCGACAATGGGAAACCGTTATTAATCTCGCTAAACTTCGAGCAAAATCGGAGGAAAAGGAGGAGCGTACCGTTTTTATTTTATCGTGCCTTTATAGTATGTATTTGCGAATTTCAGAACTGGTGGCCAGCGATCGGTGGACTCCGACCATGAGTGATTTTATAAAGGATGCCGATGGTAACTGGTGGTTTAAAACTGTAGGGAAAGGAAATAAGGCACGACAAATCGCGGTCAGCGATGCGATGCTAGAAGCTTTAGTCTATTACCGAAAAGCCTACCTAAGTTTACCACCCTACCCTTTGATGGGTGAGACTACGCCATTGGTTGGCCATATTAATAACCACAACGCCTCGATCAAAAGTACTCGCCCTATACGACAATTAGTACAACAGTGCTTTGATCAAGCCGCTGATAAAATTGAGTCTAGTGGCGAGCTTCACGAGGCAGATTCACTGCGCTTAGCAACGGTACATTGGTTGCGCCATACGGGTATCTCTGATGATGTAAAAATTCGTCCACGAGAACACGTGCGTGATGACGCTGGACATAGTTCTAGTGCCGTTACAGATCGTTATATTGACGTTGAACTAAAAGAGCGTGCTCGATCAGCGAAAGACAAGCCGATGATGGTTGAGGAACATCAACACAGTTCCAAGAAAAAGAGATAAGGCGATGTAGGGCCATTCAGCATGGTTATTTAAGGTAAGGAAGGGTCTTAAAAAAGTGTCCATAATTGTTGGAAATCTAGGAGAATAACTCTCTATTTTTCAATGATATACAAATTTAAGTTGGAATTTATGTTTAGTGTATTTGCTATGTATATCAAGAGGTTACAAGGGGCTATGTAATATTTCTATTGTTCCGATAGTAGACCCGATAGAAGGTCGCAAACAAATCATACTGCTTTGTTTTTTCGATCTTAAAAGTATTTTTTGTAATAATTTCAGACATTTAAAAACTATATAATTCTAAAGTTTAAAGTTCTAAAGGCTACTGACATCAGCGCCGTATTTAATCAAAAGGTCTTTTATCATCTCTTCGGCCAGCTCCGGCGCACACATACCTTTTCCGGCGCGACGCTGTGCTGTCACAAAGTCCTCAAAAGCATGAGCGTATTTAGGCTGAATATACAGCCCCTTTTGCATACGCTCCGGTGCCCTAGTAGTTCTCGAAAGCTGTGGCGCGTCGGGGTTACTAGTCTGTCCTGTTTGGGCCAGCTCATCAGCGCGCTGCTCTTCTTGTTGCATCCAATCAGGTTCTGCTGTCTTAGACTGTGGCATATTCTTTTACCTCTTGGGGTGCTTCAGTATCAGATTTTTCCATCAAGATAGCGGCTAATATCCCGGATACTTCGCGGCGACGCTCTGCAATCTTGTAGGCTTTATTTAATGAGGGATCGAAAATAGTACGGTATTCCTCAGAAGCGCGGCTAAATACGCCACTTGAAGGAATGACCTTCGCCCCCTGCCCTTGTAAATATTCAGTTGTTGATCGTTCTGATGGGCGCTGCTTCTGCCCATCAGTGACAACAGTTAAAATCTCTTTGCCTACCGCACTAGCACGCTTGTAAGCATCGATATAGGTTGCAAATTGATCACGTGCAGGTTTTAGCGGCATCACAAGCAAATGACTGCTTGGCACTTCCCAGTCACTAGCCTGGTGATCAAAAAAGATTATATCCACGTCTGGCTTCTCCTTTGGAATATCACTCAAGACTTCAAAGGGCAAATTCCCAGATTTGTAATAGAGCATCGATGTCCCTTGCTGATCCTGACAGATCACTAGGGGCTTGAGGTCCATCTCTACAGCAGCGGCAGCTAAGTTAATGGCAAGCATTGACTTACCCTGCCCGCCTTTGGGGTTCCAGATGCTAACTAGCTTAATTTTGCTCATAGGGTTCACCACGGTATGGGCGTTAAACGACTATTTCAGTTGTACAACAAAGTAATGGGGAGCTTAAGATGGGAAAGTATATAGTCCACAACAAGAGAAATCACAACTTATGAAGCAAAAACTTGATGGTTTTAAAGTATTTAAACCATAACTATATAATTCTAAAGTTTAGAATTATATAGTTATTCGATCACGGCGGCTTTCAAGGGCTTCATCCTGTTTGAATAGGGTACAGCCTGGGCGTAATTTCAGTTTACGTATATCTATTAGATATACTATAATGTATATCTAATAGATATACGAGAGCACTCTACTATGTCCAAAACAGCACCGATCAACATGCGTGTCGAACCGAGCCAGCACGCCCTGTTAACCAAAGCCGCGGCGCTCCTCCATAAGGATAGAAGTGCCTTTATTTTGGATGTTGCCTGCCGGGAGGCCGAACACATTCTTCTGGATCAACGCCTTTTCTATTTGAATGAGGAAGGGTTCAAGGCCTTCGAATCAGCACTAATTGCCCCGATCCCTGATAATGCCAAGCTTAAGGCACTATTGGCGGAGCCATCACCTTGGGAAAAATAACCTCTCCAACACTTCTCAATAGTAAACATGACATAAAACAGTTTAATAGTGGCACTCCCTCCTTAGATGAATGGCTGGCTAAGCGTGCCTTGAAAAATCAGGGCGTAGGGGCCAGCAAAACTTTTGTAGTTTGTGAAAACAATCGGGTCGCGGGCTACTACGCTTTGGCAACCGGTAGCGTTGAGCGGTTAACTGCACCAGGTTCGATTTCTCGAAATATGCCTGAACCTATTCCTGTCATTGTATTGGGAAGATTAGCCGTTGATAGTCAATACCAGGGACGTCGGTTGGGTGCCTCTTTGCTTAAAGACGCCATGTTGAGAACGTTATCCATTACTCAAAATGTTGGTGTCCGGTGCTTGTTGGTACACGCTATATCAGATGAAGCTAAGAAGTTTTATCTGAACTATGGCTTTCAAGTATCACCTATAGAGCCAATGACATTATTTCTATCTGTTCAGCATCTCAAAGGCTATTTCTAAGACAGACCCTTTTTTAATGCTCTCCTAACACCCGTTATATTTAAAAATTACGGCTTACCACCGTACATACCACTGGCCCTTAGACCCCCTTGAAGAAAGCATCAGCTTTCTTCAAGATGCGCATCAATGTCCATGCTTCCATGTAAGACTCTTACGATTGTGATGTATGTGTCCTCGATAAGATAAACGATTAAGTGCTTTTCAAAATTCTGGATGCGAACTGGCGGAAAAAATTCCCGACGTTCTCGGCAAATCAACGGAGTCTCTGCCAGTAATTGAAAAGCATTATCGAGCTTATTAATGTACAGCATGGCTTGCTCAACACTCCATTGCTGGGCCGTGTAGCGCCATATATTTTCAAGATCGTTTTCAGCTTCGGGAAGGAGTTTATATTGATCCATTATCGAGGTTTTCTTGCATACGCTTTTTGAAATTCTCGACATTAAAGGCTTTTGGATCACCGCTTTCAATGCCTTGAGTAATGGCATCTTGCAGGGCTTGAAATTTATCATTACGGTCTTGATCTTTACGTATTAAATCGCGCACATAATCACTGTTACTCGCATATTTACCATTATTTACAAGGGCATCAACCCAATCACGCATAGGGTCTGGTACTGAGATATTCATAGTTGCCATAAGATAAAACCTTTCATTTGTTACCTTTAAACTATGACATAATTTGCCAATATTTGCCAATATTGTTTGTAGATGGATTGGGGCCGAGTGGGCCCTAGGCGCAGGCGTACGTAAGATAATTTCAGGGGTACCTGTATTAGCTATGGCGCTTAGGTTGTTAGAAATTCAAACTCTATTCTTAGAGAGCTCAACCGCATCAAAAGAGCCCAACCCCTGCAAATAAGTATCCGTGGTGGCAAGAGAAGCATGACCCAGTAACTGCTGGATGTATTTAACGTTGGTGTTCTCCCGAACCAGCTCTTGGGAGTAGGTGTGCCTAAAGCCGTGAGGGTGGACGCGCTTTTCAATGCCCGCTTTTGCCGCGCGCCGGTTCAGCATCTTACGCACATTCGCTTGATGGAGTTTATTGCCCGTGGTTGAGCAGAAGAGGGGAGTGCCCGGTTGTTTTACGATTGCTCGGCGCCTCTCTATCCAGAGCCTCAATACATCGGCACTCATCACATCAAGGCCCACCGTGCGTGCGCGCTCACCTTTGCCGTGCAGCACCCGTATTTCAGATTCTTGAAAGTGAATATCTTTAAGGCGTAACTCTAAGGCCTCATTAATGCGAAGGCCTGAACGCCACAAGATCATGATGAGGGCTTTATCGCGCAGGCCCGTGGCGTAACGGGTATTGCATTGCGAAAGGAGGGTGTTGATTTCATCTCTGGTGTAGGTTTCAGCCGGTCGTTTACTCATGGGTGCTATAAGGGATATACAGAAGAACCCCCAAAAGTGACGAATCAGGAGACGCGACAACTATTGTGGCTCTGAACATTCAATAGTTTACGAAGGTTTTGGCCCTGTGATCCAGAATGTCGGCCACCCCTCTTACCCGATTAGTACTTATTATTTAGCTGAATTAAAATCATTATAATGATGAACCCAGCACTCTTTTACGTAACGTTCCATCCCTTCAGGAATATATGCTTCATTCCATGATTCTCCAACAAATTTTACTAACGAGGCTTCATTCTCCCATTGAGATATCATTACATACTCATCAGGGTCCCACTTTGTCGGCTTTCCAATATTAACCGAGACGAAACCAGACTGAGTCAGAACCGCTTGAACTGAAACTGAAGAAAATTTTGGTTCAAATTCTTCTCGTAGTTCTGGATAAATTTTTACTCTAAATATTCGTGTAATCATTTTTGGTTCTATTCATTTCCTTTGAAATGTATTCGCAAACGCCAAAACTGGTGCTAACGACCAAGCACAGCGGCGGTTTTGGGGTTTAGGGAGTAATGGAACAGAAAACCCGGTTAAGGATCGGTATCATTGGGATCGCGCAATGGTCGCAGCTCACCTCTAATGACGGCATCGAATCACCATGAAGTTGATTGCGCAAACGATCGTTTGTGCAATGATGTCTGGACTACCGTGAATCAAAGGGTTGCGTGTTGCATAAACCTATTGCAAAATGATACTGAATTGCAACAGGTTTATGCAACAATGCTGATAGGCTATGCGCGGGTTTCGACACAGGATCAAGATGCGGGGGCGCAAATTGCCGCCCTAAAAGCGGCTGGGTGCGAACTGCTATTCCAGGAAAAGGCTTCAGGGGGCCGATGGGACAGACCGGAGCTGCATCGACTCATGGGGCAACTGCGCCAAGGTGATGTGTTGGTGGTGTGGAAGCTTGATCGGTTATCACGCTCTCTGAAAGATGTGCTGGTCCTCATGGAGAAAATTTCGCAGGCGGGCGCTGGATTTCGCAGTTTAACCGAAGCGATTGACACTAGCTCACCGGGTGGGCGCATGATGATGCAGATCATAGGCACCTTTGCGGAGTTCGAGCGTGCAATGCTTCGTGAACGCACACGCAATGGTTTGGAAGAGGCTCGCAAGCGAGGTCGTATCGGTGGTCGTCGGCCAAAACTGAAGACGAGTCAGCAGAAAGAAATTATTTCCTTAGTCAATTCTGGGCAGAAAACGGCAGCGGAAGCCGCCAGGTTATTCAACGTCCATCCGTCTACCGTATCACGTCTAATCAAGCGTGACAGAGTTCCTTAACCGGGTTTTCTGTTCCATTACTCCCTAAACCCCAACCCCACAACCTCATTAATTGATAGTAATATTACCAACACCTATTGCTATTTGTCGTGCATCTCCATTCCCTGCAACCATGGCATCAGGTAAAATAAACTGGAAAGAATTAAGCCCCTCACGGACTAACAATTTTGGTGGGTACGAAAATCCCCATTCATTATACTTTTCTTTTGAAGTAATCGTTTTTTTTGCTATTTCAACGCCATTCAACAGCACCGTAAGTCTCTGTGTACCATAAGATAGGCCAGAGAGGGTTACGCTACCTCCATAAACTTTGGCTGGTATCGTAGAGAACAATACACCAGCTGTTTTTCCTTCACTCCAACGAATCCCATCCTCTTTTCGGTACCACCCAAAAAAACTATCCTCGTCATCAAAGTCAATTTTGTTAGAATATAGATGTAAGCCTACATTCCCCGTATCGTTTATTGAATGTATCTTTCCTATCGCATTTTCAGGTTCAACCCAATCAAATTCAGGATACGCAATATTCAGAATTCCGCTGGTAGATTGTCTTACACCAAACCCCCCGCCTACTGCCTTTGGCAAATACTGGTGTAACACCTTTATATTATCTGACTTGACTCTATCTAAATAGCTCCGTTCAATATTAATCATAAAGTCATGTGCAGTCTGATGATTTTGGTAATTCTGTTTAAATAAATATTTTGAAAAGTGGTATGAAGCCACGGGATAGATCAATAAGGCAGAAATGATCACGGCTTTTCCCCGATTAATCCAATTTGGAGAGACTTGTAGAGTTGACTGTGTGGATATCGATTGGATTATCAGCGCGGCAAATATCCCTAAGATTAAAACTTCGTCCAGAAAATACCGCATGGTTGCCATATAGGCTATACCCATCAACGGTCCACGACCTGAGACAACAATAAAATTATCTATGAATAACATTGTCAGTAAAGAGATAATTGGAATCACCACCTGAGGACGAATCCAAATAAGCATTATTGCAATCATCAGCCAGAAAAGACTGCTAGCAGACACCAATATTTCATTATCGATGGGTACGAAGAGAATAATCGCTCCCAACCTTTGAACATAAGCAGCAGTTACCCATAATTTGTCTATTAGTGAAAAGATAGGATCGTGTCGATCAACGTGAGAAAAAAATGAATACCATAAAAAATACAACATTGATATCAACAACAGGGAAAGGCACACGGTTATCCCTTCTTTTGAAATCCGTCTTTCTTTCAAGCTTAAACAAATCTCAATAAAAACGAGTGCCACCGGAATCGTAATTGATTTGACAAAAAAACCATATGCTACTGTTCCCATTAGGACAGCTATACCGCCATGAACGAAAGATTGACTTGTTCTAAAACGTAGATAAAACAGTAGCGTCAAACCGTATAACGCTAAAAATGGAATGCGATGGGCAGAAGCTCCCCACCAGATGACCACATTAATCCATAGAGGACAGGTCATCATTATGAGGCAGATCGGCAGGGCAACTTTGGGAGAAACTAGTTCTACTAAACTCAAGAAAACGATTCTTGCAATTAAAGTCCACCCAAAAGCGATGAGTGCAATAGCCAATTGATAGTTTAGGGGAGAAATATTGAAGATTAAGTAACTTAAAGTTTTATGCAGCGGTGCAAAATGAACATCAATCGGGATGTTCATCATCTCTAGCAACGAATATTTTCCCGCTTGTTTAAAGTGGATATAATCGTCACCGATAAAATAACTGTGTTCTAGGACGAAAGAATATAACTCGTAACCAAAGAAGAGGCCTAACATAACGATAAAAATTTTTATCTTTACAAATTCGGGAGAAACGCCTGTTCTCATTGAGCCAATTCCATAATTAGACAAGTCATTTAATGCACCGCATCATCTCTAAGATGTCTTTAATGATCAGCAAAACCAGAATTGTGATCTGTCAACACTTGCCGGATGCCCGATTTCGCAACTTTCTACATCTCTTCATAATCTACTAGAGACCAGTAGTCGTTAGTTTAATATAGCCGCTGGCGGTTATAAAACCTCAATGTATAAAAGAAGCTCTCTGCAACAGCATTATACCCAAAGCACTACACGGGGCAGGCTCTCCCAACAATTACCCTTGCACTCATGCTTTGTATCAAACCATGTTCTTTTAATAATTTTCGATGACTACATTGAGCGAATCATTGATTTTTAGGCATATTGTTGCTCTCTATTGTGACGCCCAGATCTCAGGCTATCTGAGCTGTGGATTTATCCGACTTTAGAATTATGCTTGCCTCATCTTGGGCGAGGTATAGTCAAATCTGGTATATGGGGAGTCAAGCTGCGTTCTGCTCTAGCTTAATCCCATCTTTAAACTTTACTCCGTTAACAACATCTGCAAGTAACTCATAGCCACGTAACCGGCGAGAAAGCTTTCAGCTCTGCTTCAATGGCTTGAGCTAACAACTTCTGAGCTCCGGCTTTTAATATCTCTGTCAGGGCATCTTGTACTGGCGCCTGAAGTGAAACAACATTATTATCGCTCATGTGGTGTATCTCTTGTTGGTTAGTGATCTGCCGAGATCTAGCCAACAGGATACGCTGCTTTAATTATTCCTCATACACCAGAAATGATCATACCTCTTGTGAAGTATGCATTCATTCAATCTCA
>JAESQG010000275.1 GCA_016765265.1 Pseudomonadales bacterium
TTCACAGATTTTAAAAATCCCCAAGTAGAACGTTAGTAGCGGTACTAAATTGACATGAAATTTCGCTTATTACAGTGGCGAATCAGAGGCCGTATCATGTTGGCCAAAGTGAAAACACTAGATTTGAATTACTGGGTCTCGTGTTGACCGCTTTGAGTGGTAGTCATTCCACTCAGTTGAGACAAGGTAAGTTATTGAAATATGACCATAGAGCGTTCCTCACGGTTTCTAGATTTGTCTTCGCAGGTCGCGATAAGTCCATCGGCTCGCTTTCTACAAAGATGCTAGGTAAACTGGTCCCAGTCGAAGGGGTTTAAGTTGTTGAATTATTGCAAATTAATAATTATTTCACTGTCATAAGGTCAAGCCTTGTGGATTGTACTTATCGTGAATGGAGTTCATTAAACTGTTATACCAAATTGGGATTGAGAGAGTTTGAGAAAAAAGAGAAGGTTGATTCTTCTAGGTGCAATAGTAGTTATCCTTTGTAGTAGTATGACCATGATTGTTGGTTACCCGACGATATATTCACCTTATTCTTTCATCGTCGTGCTTCCAGCATTTGGATTTTATTCTCTTATCGGTAATGGTTTCTTTTTTCGGCTGCTATCTGTTTTACCTGTAGCAGCAGTTTATGTTGCATGGTCATTAGTAATGATTAACGAATCCAAAATAATTCCAAAGGGATCGATTGTATTCGCGCTAGTTTTGGTGGCTGGGTCTGTATTCTATAATTTAGCTAGTTTTGAGTATGGGATTAAGTATCAGGGTGAGATTCATACGTATATTATGTATCTATACAACATTATGTGTTTTATAGGTATGGGGTTGATCGCTAGGGTAAATCGAATCAGCCCTAGTTACATGTCAGTCGTTGGCTTTCATGTGATGCTGTTTTCTTGGCTTGGGTGGGTATCATTCCCATGGCTGGGAGAGTTGATATAGACAGGTATAACAAGATGATGCTACCGCCCTTCGGCGGCAGATCAAAGCGTTAACATTCACGAGTTTTAAATGAGACTAGATTACCCCTTAGAGCTGATTAACTTGAAGCTTCCAAAGAAGCAACCAATCTACTATCAAAAGTGGTCGTTTGGGTTGTTCGTCGGAAATATTCTGTGTCTCATTACTCTACTCATGGCTGAAGCCAGCGAAGCAACCGTCAGCATGCTATTTGGCGGCGTCGGTGCGCTAATGTTTATAGTGTTTTTTGCCCTCTGCTTATCTAAATTGTACAACGACGAAAGTGATGGGCGAGATTTTATTAGCGTGTATATTCCATCTTTAACTGCGTCACCAACGTTCAACTCGGTTTATGGTTGGCTTAAACGTTTTAATAGGTGGTTCCTAGTCGTTTTTTCATACATGTTGCTAGTGGTGGTGGTTCTAATAATTGTGTCGGTGGGCTACGCGAGCATCAAAAGTTAAAAAGATCAATCACTGTGGCACGCGTGCCTAGTGCACGTGTTGATGACGTTGCGAATCTTAATTTTCAACACGTGTACATGGTCGTCTACAGTCCGCTTTGTGTCGGAAGGAGAGTATGGCATTTCGATATAAACGTGCCGACCGCTAAAAGTGCTAGTGTCCGCTCTGCGAAAACAACGGACGTTAGATTTACTGATATTTAATTTCCACAAACTTCCGCTTTGGGTCGAAATCGGTCATTATAATTATCCAATTTATCCCAACCCCTCCAACGAAAAAGAATTCAAAAATTGCCTTCCCCAAAGTAATTGTTTATCAACTTCTGTCAATTCGGCTTCGTCACAAACAGATAACCAATTCGTCTCAATAACTGCTTTTTGTTTTTCAAATATCTCCAACGCGTCTTCTTTAGATAATAAGAAATGATGTGCCGCATCAATGCAGTGTCTAATCTGGCTTAGGTTTGTATTGCCAGAAATCAACATGGCCTGTGATGCCTCGTTACCAGCCCGGCCTTGTGGGCAGATATCATAGGCAGGGGTTAGCGATAAGTTATGCCCATCCCAAAATGCGGCGTGGTTTCTTGCATGATCATCTGTGTTGCCGCAAAGTATATTGAAAACCAGCCTAGAAAATAATTCTTTAAGGGTATCCGAGGGGTTGATAAAGCGGTGTCTGATAATTTCTGCCAGGGTTTCATAACTACCATATCGCGCCATCATTTCATCCAGTTCGAATAAGGTGAGTGCCGACACCATCATTTTTCTATGCCAGCCTGCGCTGGTTTTGACGCGATCAAAACGTTCGATCAACAAAACGTCTTTACGCGACACTTTTTCAAGCTTCACTGGAGCCACCGATAATCCAGCTAATGCCGCAAGGCGCATTGCGATGAATTCTGATTTTATAACGTTAAATGAAGCGGTGTTAGAAGAGAATTTGGCGACATATTTTTTATCTTGCGCCTCTATTAAGGCCTTGGGGCGGGCACCTCCAATTGCAGTGCCATGAAACAATGCTTGGTCTAGCTCAGGTGTTAATAACACTCCCTCTTCAACACGCCTGGCGGACTCAAGCAATTCTTCCAAGGATACGTTGGGAGCGGAGCGTGGTGCATGGTTTATGCGTTCTAAGTAACTCTGATCGTAGTTAAACTGAATACAGTCATTATCGATTTCCAACTTTCCGGCAACGACAGGTTCGGTTGTTTCTGGCAACCAAACCCAAACATAGGCCTCTTTAGAAATCATCGTCCACCATCTTTGTTTGCTTTCGTGCAGATTTTGGCAATAACGCCAACTTATGTTCGGTTTGTTGAATATGTTGCGTTAGCGCTTTTTTATCAGTATCGAACAAGGTAACCCCTACGATAGAGGCGACTTTAAATACGGCCCCTATTTCACATTTAAAGTCTCCCTTTTCAATCTTTTGAAGCAAGCTTCTGGATATACTCGCGCGCTCGGCAACATCCTGAGCGACTGAATTTTGGGTCTCGGTTACACCAGACGGTCTTAAGCCGTTTCCTCTGCCGGATATCGCTTAGTCAGCGCGGCATAAACATCATCCCGAAAATTATCGCTGTCAGCGTCTAACAAGTTAAGAATTTCCGCCAATTGCTCGTTATCTTCTTTCCCGTGCCAGACTTTGATATAGCTACCGTCTTTGTAGCCGTGATCCTGGCGGAAGAAGTTGAGTACATTTTTGCCCACGTATTGTTTGAAGAGATCATCGGCGCTCATGTCCGTTAATCTGAGTAAGGTGTTGAACTCTCTCATGGCGAAGGATCGAGTCTCTAGGGTTTTAAGCGCAAGATCTTCCACGGCAATTCTGAAATCGGTTTCATTGGTGNTTTGTTCCAGTTCGATTGCAATATCGAGCGCAGTCGCTTCGTTGTCGCTGGATTCGATGAGTCGAATGCTCAGGCCAAAATGGAAGATGTCGACGATTTCAAGTTTGATCTGCGCTACATCGGGTATTTGTTTCTTCCACCATTTCCAACCATAGTGGTCCAATAGTTCTGCGCACTCAGTCCAAATTGCTCGATGCCATTCATAGCCTGCTTCTCGCCAATGAGGGTTGATTTTGGTGTTCATCTCATCNTGGAGGTTGAGCATTTGAGTTATTTTGCCAGCGGTGTGGCTAATGATCGTTTTGTTGGTCATGAGGATTCCATTATCTTCTGATTAAAGCACGCTGATTACTGAGTGTTTTGTGGTCTGATCCTTGTTGCACGAACCTTATAATGCGCACTAAGTTTAATAAAAGATCTGAAAACATCAAAATATAAAATGCGGATTTTAGATAAAATCTTGAATTAGTCTAAATTAAAATTTATCTGATAGGGGCTGCTCTGGTCCAAGTTNGTCATTTCGNTGTAGAGACAGNCCCCATAAGGTCTGGTGGTTCAAGCCTTAAGCAACGGCNCCTTCNGTTCGAAGTGTGGATATTTCATCTTTAGACAAGCCCAGATTGGNGAGAATNTCATCGGTATTCTCTCCCTGCGCCACTGCTACGCTCGGCAATTCAGGTTCGGTACGCGAAAAACGCGGTGCGGGCGCGGCTTGCGTGATGCCGCCACTTTCAACAAANGTCGAGCGNGCTTTATTGTGGGGATGCTCAATGGCCTCTTCGAAACTCAACACAGGAGCNTAGCAGATATCCGTGCCGAGCATGATCTCATCCCACTCGTCTCGTGTTTTGCTAGCGAAGAGCGTGGTGAACTTATCCTGCATTGCTGGCCAGTCCTTGCGGCTCATNTGACGCGGTAAGCTGGTATCCCCGGCTAGTTCCAGTTTTTCGAGCAGGAGTGCATAGAATTGCTTCTCCATGGAGCCAATGGAAACGTGCTTGCCATCCGCTGTTTTATAGGTGCCGTAAAAATGAGCGCCGCCATCGAGTAAATTAGAACCACGCTCTGCTGCCCACCGACCAGTATTCATGATGCCGAATACTGCGTTCATTAATAAAGCAGCTCCTTCGGTCATGGCTGCGTCAATGACCTGGCCCTTGCCGGACCGTGATGTCTCGAACAAAGCCGCCGCGACTCCGAACGCAAGAAGCATTCCACCACCGCCAAAGTCACCCACCAAGTTCAACGGCGGAACCGGGTTGCCCTCCTTGTTACCGATAGCGTGTAGCGCGCCCACTAGGGAAATATAATTGATGTCGTGACCAGCGGTGTCCGCCATGGGGCCATCTTGGCCCCAGCCCGTCATGCGGCTGTAGACTAGGCGCGGGTTGCGCGCGAGGCACACATCTGGCCCCAGTCCAAGGCGCTCCATCACGCCTGGGCGAAAGCCTTCTATCAGAACATCCGCTTGCTCCAATAATTTTAGTACTGTCTCTACCCCTTTTGGATTTTTCAAATCCACGCCAATGCTTTTGCGGCCTCTAGCCAATACGTCGCTCACGTTGGCCTTCGCGCCCACGGCTCCAGCGCGGTCCACACGAATTATCTCGGCTCCCATATCGGCTAACATCATGCCGCAAAATGGTCCCGGCCCGATGCCTTGCAGTTCGATAACTTTTACACCACTTAATGGTCCCATACATCCTCCTTTTGTTTGTTATAAATAATCAGCGCTACGATTGCCTGGAGAAGATACCGTTGTTTCTGTTGTCGGTACTTCTCTTGATACATAAATATAAGATATCGTAGTATCTGGATGCAAGCGGTTAAACAAAGACATATCGTGAACCCAGAAACGGTGAGAACCCAGAAACAGCAGTTGAAGGAGTAGGTGCAGCTAATGAGTTATGGAAAACCTTACCAAGGTATTAAAGTAGTGCCAGCACGGAAACCC
>JAESQG010000276.1 GCA_016765265.1 Pseudomonadales bacterium
GGGCAGGTTGCGGTTTTTGATAGTCGCCAAGGTAATAAACCCTGCTATCGTTGTTTATACAAAGAAGAGGGTGACGAATTAGATTTAAACTGTTCACGCAATGGAGTGATGGCTCCCTTGGCGGGCATAGTCGGTTCAGTACAGGCGATGGAAGCTATTAAGGTTATCGCAGAGTTGGGTGAGCCCTTAGTGGGTAAATTATTGGTGTTGGATGGAATGAATATGCAGTGGCGTAATCTGCGATTGCCTAAAGATCCTGACTGTCCTGTTTGTGGTTAGGTTGCTGCTTGTTGTTAGGTTACTGCTTGCTGTGTTAGGTCAAAGGGACCACACTTTATTTTGTGCTAGCAAGATCGTGGCTTCTTTTGCTGATATTGGGCGTGAAAAGTAGTATCCCTGGGCCGATGTACACTGCAGCTCCTTTACTAGTTTAAACTGCTCTTTGGTTTCAATTCCTTCCGCAATGACTTCAATGTTTTGCTTCTGCGCCAGCAATATAATACTTTCGACTATAGCTTTGTCACGACGTCCATTTTCCATGCGACTAACAAAGGACCGATCAATCTTTATTGTGTGTATGGGGAAGCGATGGAGGTAGGACAGAGATGAATATCCTGTGCCGAAGTCGTCTAAGTGAGTATGTACCTTAAGACGTTTCAATTTTTCCAAGGTATTGAGCGTATTTTTATCGCCGGATNACAGCGATTTTTCAGTGAGTTCAATGTTGAATGTGCTTTCTTCAAGACCAAACTCAGTGATAATGTCGATTACTTTTTTAGTGAGGTTGTTTGAGGANACCTGTTTTGAAGAGGTNTTGACGCTGATTTTAAGNGGTGGCGTTCCAATAAAAGATCCTTGCCACAAGTGCAGTTGTTTTGCTGCTTCAACCATCACCCAGTCGTCAATCTGCTCGATTAAACCTGTTTCATTGGCAACGGGCAAGAACTGGCTTGGCGGTATGATCCCCTGGTCGGGGTGCATCCATCTTACCAATGCTTCAAAACCGCATATCTTCCCATCCTCTAGCCCGATTAAGGGTTGATAGAATACGGTTAACTGTGTCTCTTTGATCGCGAGCCTTAAATCATTTTCTAATTTGAGCATTGCATTAGCATGCTCATGCATCTGTTGATTGAATACTGCTGATTGGGCCTTACCCAGTTCCTTGGCTCGATACATTGCGGTATCCGCATCTCTCAAATAATCTTGCGGTTTGAGATGACTGGGTGACTGCATCACAATACCGATACTGGCTTGGCTAGTGAGTTTATGATCATCGATATCAAAGGAGTGAGAAAGAGATTCTTGTATCCTNCTGGCAAGTAGAGTGGCATCTTCTTCGCCTTCAAGATCTTCTAAAAGTATCACAAATTCGTCGCCGCCAAATCGAGCAACAGTATCACCTGGGCGCAAACATTCTTTTAATCTCAGTGCGGTTGCCTGCAATAATTTGTCGCCTACAAGGTGGCCAAGACTGTCGTTGACTAATTTAAATCGGTCGAGATCGATAAATAAGACGGCGAAGCTGTTAGAGCTTTTTCGAGTTGAGCGAGCAATGGCTCGGGTTAAGAATTCATTAAATAATTCACGGTTAGGCAATCCCGTTAGAGCGTCGTGGAAGGCCATTTGATGCAGTTTTTCTTCCGTCTCTTTGCGGGCGCTTATATCTTCAATTTGAACAACGAAATAGAACGGAGATCGATTGTCATCTTGAATTAAAACCATTGAGATGGAAACCCACACGGTATCGCCATCGCTTTGCAATAATCTCTTTTCCGATTGCGTATACGATGACANTTGATTGAGGGCTTGTTGCCAGTCATCTTTTAATATAATGCGATCATCTGGGTGGCAAATATCAAATAGGCTTAGTGAAAGTACCTCNTTGTTGGAGTGGCCCAATATGTTGGACAATCTGTCGTTGACTTGAATAAGGCGACCGTTTAAACCGACCAAGGCCATTCCGATGGGGGCGTTTTCAAATGCGCCGCGAAAGCGTTTTTCACTATTACGCATAGCGCGTTCAGCCTTTAAACGCTCGGAGAGGTCAATGCCACTTCCCACTAGGCAGAGCTTACCGTATAAATTGATCCGAACTCCGGTTAAGTAATAAGGGATTTTGCCGCCGTCTTTTGTCAGGACGTTGGTCTCCACTGTCGCTTGCCCGGTTTCAAATACGCGATTAATAACGCGTTCCATTTCCGGGGCATCTTCAGAACTAAAAAAGTCTAAAGGATGGGCTTTTGCTACTTCACTCATCCGATAGCCGGTTCTTTCCTCAAGGTTCTTATTCCAGCGTAAAAATTCCCCCTCTTGGCTAAAGAGGAAAAAAATGCCGGGCAGACTGTCCATGGTGAGTTCGGAAAATTCTATTTCCCGTTCTAAAAATTCTTGAGATTGTTTTTGCTCCGTAACATCGATATGGATGCTAATGGCGCCCCTCAATTTTTGGTTGTCGAATATGGGAGCATTAGTATTTGCAAAAGTGTAGGCTTTGCCTTTGATGTCGTAGCCTACTTCTTCCTCAATGGTCTTGCCATAGATCGCATGTTGAAAATTTAAGTGCCAATGCTCAGATATTTCCTTCGTAATGTTCATGGTTTCATGATTTTTACCGAATAGGTTCCCCNATGTGTTTATCGACGTTTGGTTCTGCAATACACATCGACCGTCGATATCGTAGACCATTAAATCAAAAGGTATATTTTTAATGATGGTGTTTAAGGTGGCTTCGCTTTCTCGTAGGGCACCGCTAGTGGTCTCATGATTGAGAACTTCGCTCTCTAATTCCCGCGTTCTTTTTTTCACCACGAGTCGTAATTGGCGGTTCCAGGATAATACCAGAATAGTAATTAGACCGACGCTCAGGAACAGTACAATGAGCACATCCAACCAACGTTGATTTTGATGATTTCCTTCAAAAAGAAAGTCATCAAGCGCTCTATGCTGCCGTGGATTACGGGNGGTGCCTTCTTGCTGAATGATGCCGAGTTCATAATATGCGGTGGCCATCCGTTGCCAACGTCCTACATTAACATGGCCCAACTCGATAAGATCTTGTTGGACCANGGGCTGTANGTGNGCCGCTTCGGACCTNAAATAACTTGCCGTAATACCTCNTTCTCTNACGCCGGGTAGCTCNAGAATAAGTTGAATGGTCTCGTCAATGTGAGTTAGCGCATATTGCCAGCCGGCGAGACTGGCTTGTAGAAAAGCTTCTGAGCGCTCCGGGAATCGATCCACTTCCGTCTTACTGGCGATAATAATATCACCATAAAAATCGATGCCATATTCTACGGGCTTGAGAAGTCGGGTGGCCGTGTTTAGTCGATTTAATTGGTAGGGAGCTGTTGTTGAATAAACACTCATTGCACCTATCTTGCCCTCTAATAAATCATCATAATTCCAGCGGTGGGGTACAATATTGAGTTTGCCTATATCGATTCCTTCGTTAGCAAACATAGAAAGTATTTCGACTTCTCCCTGCTCACTCGCAATCATGATTGGAGCTTTAGTAAGATCACTGGGAGAAAGATAGGGGCTTGATTTTAATGTTAAAAGAGCATAAGGCGAGTGTTGATATATAACGCCTAGGGATTTGATGGGTAAGCCTTTGAGGTATAATCGTAATGCGTCACCTCCACTGGCAACACCGAAGTTGGCTCGTTTTTTTAAGACGGATTGATAAATGTTTTTCCCGGCGCCTCCTTCAATGATGGTGACATCAAGTCCAGCTTGTTTGTAGTACCCTTTTTCTTGAGCAATGTAATAACCTGCGAATTGGAACTGATGGGACCATTTTAATTGTAGTGAGACAGATTGCTGTGGCCTCGCGGTAGCCGTGTGAGAGACGGCAAAAGTGAGTAGCGCTAGACTTAATATAATTAAATGAGATAAGAGCATGCGCAGCCTAGCTACAATTTTAGTGCATAAGCTGTTAGCTGATAAAAGCATGCCTGGACCTTAAAGAAATGGACAGATTTTTCATGGCTAGGAGTAGCTCTAAAATAAAGCAAAGAGGCAGCTGTGTACAGGTATAGTCTTTTCCAATATGAAATGAGCCTGAACGAAGGAGGTGATTCCAGCATGAAATGAGCCTGACTATTGTGGTTTATTTGTTCATGATAGGGTATGAAAACCATCATGAATTTAGACGATTTAGAAAAGATAGACGATATTCAGGATTTTCTGAACGGCACCCAGCAGGTGATATTTAAGGTACTGGAGGGCAAAGATGAGCGTTATCGTTGGACTCAGCGCACTTTAGTGAAATTTCATTACAAAGGTTTAAGGCGTCAAGAAAAGGGCCTCATTATTCGGTTTGTAATGAAGGTGACGGGCTATTCCAGGGCGCAAACCAAACGATTAATACAGCAATACGATCGCACCGGCAAAGTGAAACGTCATCAGCAGACCTGTAACGGATTCAACCGGCGCTATTTGCCAGAGGATATTGTGCTGTTGGCCAAAATGGATGAGCTTCATGAGGTGCCTAGCGGCCCCATTATGAAGAAGTTGTGCGAACGTGCTTACCGGCTTGAAGGCAGTAAAAAGTTCGAAAGACTGTCAACAATATCGGTGTCCCATATTTATAATCTTCGCCACTCTATCCCTTATAGTCGCCAACGTTTTACCTTTGAAAAGACAAAAAAGAAAGCCGCCTCAATTGGTGAAAGGCGTAAACCGGCTCCCAACGGCGAGCCGGGGTATCTGCGAATTGATACGGTGCATCAGGGTGACCTGGATGGTAAGAAAGGGGTCTACCACATTAACGCAGTGGATGTGGTTACTCAATTTGAGATAGTAGTGACGGTAGAGGGGATCAGTGAGGCATTTCTTTTACCGGCCCTTCAATTTCTATTAGAGGCCTTCCCCTTTGTGATTAAAGGGTTTCACTCTGATAACGGTAGCGAATATATTAACTACAAAGTAGCCAAATTACTCGAAAAAATGAGGGTCGAATTCACTAAGTCGCGCCCACGTAAGAGTAGTGATAATGCTTTAGTTGAAAGTAAAAATGGCTCTGTTGTTCGCAAAGCTTGGGGCTATGATCATCTGCCTCAGCGGTTCGCCGCCCTAATCAACCAAGTCAATCAAGAGCACCTCAATGGCTACATTAACTTTCACCGACCTTGCTTCTTCCCAGAAACCGTTGTCGATAAACGGGGTAAGGAGAAAAAACGATATCCCTACAATCGTATAATGACACCCTATCAAAAACTAAAGTCTTTAGACAACGCTGAGCAATACTTAAAAGAAGACATGACCTTGGAGATGCTCGATCAAGTGGAGAGAGCCAAGACCGATAGTCAGGCAGCCGAACAATTTAAACAGGCAAAGCAAGACTTGTATCAACAGATTTTTGCAAACACAAAAAAGCAAACAGCATCAGCTTGAAATGTTAAAAAATCATCGGATAGCGCCCTGTGGAAAAAGCGTGAATCTCGTACCGAACGTGTGAATAAAGCGTGGATAACCGAACGCGGATTATACCCAAGAGCTTATCTCTTGGCGGTGAAGACACTTATTCACAGTAAGCGGTTAACCACCCTTTACTCACACTCATTCACCCTTTTCCCACAGGACGCTATGAGAGGGCGTGAACTCGTCACAGATCGCTCCGCTTTCAAGGGACAAATTAAGTTTAGAATTATTTTATGTTTATTTTATGCAAGCACATGCGCTAGTATTGCATTGTCTTCGACAATGAGGACACACAGAATTCTATTCAAGCAACAGCAATCAATCATGAGCTGAAACCCTCTTCCTTAGGGTCATTTCACTTACCAGTATGACCGGTCAGTCAGGCTCATTTTAGAATTGGAATATACTACATTCAAGAGGAAATGCACTCCTACTGGGATTTATACAAAACTTAAAGGTCTTAGTTCGCCTGAACAGGCAACTTGTGTTAGTGTGCAACTTTTTTAGCCAACTAGCCGTC
>JAESQG010000277.1 GCA_016765265.1 Pseudomonadales bacterium
TTATCCGTTAGAGAAATATTTGGGTCTGTTGGCTGGCCCATTATAATGGCGAGGCCATACCCAATTCCAATTAGGATTGCACTGCTAATAAGTGTCTTAATCCAAGACTTCTTTGCATGGCGTCCGGCTCTGAATTCCCGTTTTCGCTTATCAACTGCTTTAACGATACGGGCCTCTTCATCGGGCTTAACTTTTGTTTCCCACATCTCGGGCGTGGCGTGACAAACTGCAACACTCGAGGGCAATAAACCTTTAAACAATGGTATTCTCCACTCTATTCAATCCCAGGATCAGTTTTTTAACGGTTTATTTCGCTGCTCTTTTTTCCTGTAGCTTGCGTTCCCAGTTGAGTGATGATGTCACTATTTCATCCAGATCATCGAATTTTGGCTCCCAGCCCAGCACCGACCGGACTTTTTCGGCAAGGGAGATTAAAGCGGGAGGATCACCCGCTCGTCGACCTTCTTCCACTATATTAAGTGGCTTACCGTTGGCTTTACCCACGGCGTCTAGGACCTCTCTTACGGAATAACCATGACCGTAGCCGCAATTGAGAGTGGTGCTGCTGCCTTTGTTTCTAAGGTATTCCAGTGCTTTTATATGCGCCGAAGCTAAATCTTCCACATGGATATAGTCTCTAACGCCAGTGCCGTCCTTGGTGTCGAAATCTGTACCGAAGATCACTACCTTCTCGCGTTTACCCACAGCCGCTTCTACTGCCACCTTAGTCAGTAGCGTGGCTTTCTCTGTATTTTGGCCAATACGCCCTTTTGGATCACAACCTGCCACGTTGAAATAACGCAGAACCACATATCGCAGGTCAGAGGCGAAGGCAAGATCTTTGAGCATGAGTTCGCTCATCAATTTTGACATGCCGTAAGGGTTAATCGGATTAGTGGGAGTATCTTCGCCACAGTAGTCCGAATCGGGAGTACCGTAGACTGCAGCTGTGGAAGAAAATACAAAGTGCTTAACCCCTGTGTTTTGGCAGCATTCTAATAGCGAGCGCGTGTTAGCTGTGTTGTTGCGGTAGTACTTTAGAGGGTTTTCCACTGATTCAGGGACGATGGTGTGGGCTGCAAAATGTAACACGGTATCAACATTATATTTTTTGAGGATCTCACTGACTAGTTCCTGATTGCCCGTATCTCCCTCTATGAATTCACCGTATAATGCGGCTACACGAAATCCCGTGGACAAGTTGTCTAGTATTACAATGTTTTCGCCTAACTCACCTAATTGGCGCACGACGTGGCTGCCTATATAGCCTGCGCCGCCTGTTACGAGAATAGAGGTATCTGTCATATTGGGTATCACCGGGTTCGTCAACATTAACTGATTACTTTGCAGTCATTATTGGGTTGTACTTGTTGTTGCTTTAGTCATTATAAGTTGATGGGATCACAAGTGCTGTGAGGCTAATCATAGCAATGTTCTACCAGCCCTTGTAGCTTAGTAGGTCGCTGAACAGGATAAAATTGGTTCACCATTTGAAACGCCAAGATAAGGTAGAATTCTATGAAGATTATTTTTAACCCAGCTTTTGTTATTGTCATTAGCTTATTGGTAGGCGCAGCGACTGTTAGCGCATCAACCGTTAAAGTGGGTGAGCCAGCCCCCAAGCTTGAGTTACCCAATTTGGCAGGGACGGGCTCCGTCTCGCTAGAGCAATACAAAGGCAAGGTGGTATACCTTGATTTTTGGGCTTCATGGTGTGCCCCCTGTCGTAAATCATTCCCTCATTTCCAATTGATGCGCGAAGAATTGGGCCAATTTGGGTTCGAAATTTTAGGCGTTAATGTAGATGAAAACGTCAAAGATGCAAAATCATTTTTAGAAAAAATCCATGTAGATTTTCCTATACTTTTGGATCCTCAAGGCAATAGTGCTGAAACATTTGGTCTCACTGGCATGCCGACCTCTTATCTTATTGACCAACAGGGTATCGTTCGGATGGTGCATCAGGGGTTCAAGGAAAAAGATATTAGAATAATAAAACAAAAAATTAATAAACTGTTGGCGAGATGAGATGCATCAAAAACATAAATCCAACCTTAGTGGACTTCACTTTTATCATTACTGGATTTGATTATAAATTTTGATGATCGTGTTTTAGGATGAGGTGGTTTGCCTATTTTGGCCATATGATCGCTAATACACGGTGAGTGGAATAAGGTTGTACTGGTCGTTAATCGACCGCAGTGCAACAGTCTGAAAATTGAAACTTTTTCTTAGAATCTAGTCCAAACAAACATGCCGCACAGGTCGAGGTGTCTTTGTTCAGTTCTCTATTCCAATGATCTGGTAGTGAAGCGATTGATCTTTTAGTCTTACCGCTATAATTCATATAAGGGAGCTGGTTTTTCTAGAAATTGTAATGGTTTAGCTATTTGTTCTTTGTAGCCTAATATTTGATCTCAGGTGTATTTGATCACCGTTAGATTGATACAGTCTTTAGTTGCAAGCATGTAGTAAACACATATGCAAAACAGCATACATGTGCAAAACAACACAGTAGAGAAAAGTATGGAAGAAGAAGCCAGTATTACGAGGGAAGTAGCGCAGGGCGCCATGCCTGGACTTAGCAACGTTAAGCGCTTTCCTTTTAGTTTTGCTAAACGCCATGGTGTGCTTCTTGATGGCGTTTATGGTGGCAAGGCTCTGATACATTTTAAACCTGGGGTAAAGCCTAGCATTATGGCTGAAGTGCAGCGCTTTATAGGGGGACCGGTAGATTTTCAAGCCGTTGACGGCCATGAGTTTGATAATCGGTTATCAGTCGCCTATCAAGACGATTCCAGCGAAGCGATGCTAATGGTTGAAGGGATAGGCGATGAGCTAGACCTGGCCAGTCTCGCGGATTCTGTTCCGCAAACCGAAGACTTAATGGAGCAGGAGGATGATGCACCTATTATTCGTTTGATCAATGCTTTGTTGACTGAGGCTGTGCGCGAAAATGCCTCTGATATTCATATTGAAACCTTTGAGCGACGCATGGTTGTGCGTATGCGAGTCGACGGTGTATTGAGGGAGGTGGTGCAGCCCAAACGCGAGTTGGCCCCCCTGTTGGTTTCTCGTATTAAAGTCATGGCGAGATTAGACATCGCGGAAAAAAGAGTGCCTCAAGATGGGCGTATTTCCTTGAGAGTTGCCGGCAGAGAAGTGGATGTGCGTGTGTCCACCATGCCCTCTAACAATGGCGAACGGGTGGTCATGCGGTTGCTAGATAAAAAGGCCGGTCGTCTGGATCTTGGACATTTGGGGATGGAGGGCAAAGACCTTACGCGAATGACTTCATCAATCAATAAACCCCATGGCATCATTCTGGTGACAGGTCCCACGGGATCGGGTAAAACAACCACCTTGTACGCCGCACTGACCCAGTTAAATGATAAAAGTCGAAACATCCTCACTGTGGAAGATCCCATCGAGTACCAGCTTGGAGGTATTGGGCAAACACAAGTTAACAGCAAAGTAGAAATGACTTTTTCTCGTGGTTTGAGAGCGATCCTACGCCAAGATCCGGATGTGGTCATGGTGGGAGAGATCCGTGACTTGGAAACCGCTGAAATAGCAATTCAAGCTTCACTTACAGGGCATCTGGTTTTATCGACCTTGCATACCAATACCGCGGTGGGAGCGGTGACTCGATTGCATGATATGGGAATAGAACCATTTTTACTTTCCTCCAGCCTTCTAGCGGTCATAGCTCAACGACTGGTGCGGGTATTGTGTCCGAGCTGCAAAGAGCCTTATTCACCTAGTGTCGCAGAGTGCGAAATCCTGGGCCTAGATACGGATAAAGAATATCAGTTTTATCATGCGAAAGGATGTGAATCCTGTAATGGTATGGGCTACAGAGGACGAACGGGTATTTATGAATTAATCGTGATAAACGACAAATTACGCACCATGATACATAACGGTGAAAGTGAAACCGAGATGGAACAATATGCAAGAACCATGAGTACCGGCATAAGAGATGATGGTGGTCGTAAAGTGGTTGATGGTGAAACCACCCTGGAAGAAATACTACGCCTCACTCGGGAGGGCTAAGCATTGCCTGCATTTGATTATAGTGTTCTCGATGAAAGGGGTAGACAAAAGAAAGGCTCCTTAGAGGGCGATAGTGCGAGACAAGTGCGTCAGCAGCTGCGAGAAAAAGGGCTAGTGCCTCTCACTGTCGAGTTGACGGTGCAAAATGGCAAAGGTGCCACTGCTCAGGGGCCCTCATTATTTGGCCCTCGCTTTAATTTAAGTGCTGCTGATTTGTCCTTGATCACCCGGCAGCTGTCAACCTTGATACAGGCAGGACTTCCGGTGGAAGAAGCACTACGAGCCATATCGAAACAAAGTGAAAAGCCAAAAGTAAAAAGCATGATGTTGGCGGTGCGCTCAAAAGTGGTTGAAGGGCATAATCTGGCGCAAGCGTTAAATGAATTCCCTTCCGCATTTCCTCATCTATACAGGGCGACAGTGGCGGCAGGGGAGCATTCGGGCCATTTGGATTTGGTGCTTGAGCAATTAGCAGATTATACAGAACGCTCACATGATACCTCTCGTAAAATTAAAGGAGCGATGGTTTATCCCGTAGTACTTACCTCCTTTAGTATTTTAATCGTAGTGGGCTTAATGCAATATATTGTCCCGAAAATGGCCAGTGTATTCGAGAACTCAGGCAATGAGCTACCCGCTTTAACAAGGGGTTTAATTGCCACTAGCGATTTTGTGGGGAATTACGGATTATATGTTCTAGTCTTGTTAGCTCTCGCTATTTTTGGTTTTTCCAAGGCGCTACAAAATGAAACCTTTAAAGAAAAGTTTCATCGGCAAGTGTTATACATGCCATTGATTGGTCGAATATCACGAGGATTTAATACTTCTCGTGTGGCCAGCACCTTAAGTATTTTGTCATCCAGCGGCGTTCAGTTGGTGGAGGCGTTAAAAATCGCTGGCGAAGTAGCAGGGAATGTGTGTATTCGAGAAGCCGTTATAGAAGCATCGGTGAAAGTGCGAGAAGGTTCGAGTTTAAATAAATCGCTAGATCAAAGCGGGTACTTTCCGCCGATGATGATACAGATGATAGCCAGTGGCGAGGTGAGTGGTGAGTTGGATACGATGTTGTTCCGAGCAGCATCGACTCAAGAACGAGAATTAGAAGCTTTGATAAATACCTTAGTAGGGTTATTTCAACCATTGATGATGGTGTTGATGGGGGTAGTGGTGATGACGATCGTGTTGGCGGTAATGTTGCCTATTATCAGCTTGAATACGTTGATTGGATAAAGAAGGATCGGTTAGAGAAGAATTAGTTAAACAAAAGAAAGAGTATCGGTTTTTTAAATAATAAACTTGGAAGTTAATATGAAAAAGCAATTTGGTTTTACCATGATAGAGATAATGGTGGTGGTGGCAATTATCGGTGTCTTGGCTGCAATGATTGTACCTGCAGTGATCGGAAAAGACGATCAAGCACGGGTGACGGCAGCGAAGAGCGACTTGATGAAGATTTCCGGCGCCCTTGATATGTTTAAACTGGATAACTACCGCTACCCCACAACGGATGAAGGTTTGGAGGCGTTATATTCAAAGCCCAGCGGTGCCAAAAACTGGGCGGAAGGGGGGTATCTAAAAAAAGAGCCTCAAGACCCTTGGAAGAACGAATTTGAATATTATAGTCCTGCTGAAACCGGACCCTATGAAGTCATATCCCTAGGGTCCGATGGTCAAGAAGGCGGTGAAGGGTATGCATCGGACCTATCTACCGCAGATATTTAAAACATGAGAGTGAAATATCCAGCTATTCGTAGCGCTGGGTTTACCATGATCGAAATACTGGTGGTGATAGCGATCATCAGTATTTTGTCTCTAGTGGTGGTCTATTCCATGAGTCTGGGCAATCCATCTCAGCAACTGCGTCATGAAGGCAAGCGACTAGCAGCTGTCATTGACTTGGCCATCGATGAATCTATTTTCCGCTCTAAAGAGATAGGCTTGGAAGTCCTATCTGACGGTTATCGCTTTTTAGTGTGGGAGCGACCTGCTGAAGAGAGTTTAAGTGAGAATCAAAGTGAAGCCAGTCTTGCTCAGAGCGATGAGGAAGAGGAGACTTCCGTGGGATCGGAAACTCAACTTTCCCAGGGTGAAAGCGTACAGAACAGTGAAGAAGAAAAACCAAAGTGGGTGGCCATCGATGGGGATAGAGTATTTCGTCAGTATGAATTTCCTCTCGGTATTAGAGCTTATTTAGAAGTGGAAGAAGGTGAAATTGATCTGTTGTCCGTGGCGGAAAAGACCGAAGAGTTGGAAGAAGCTGCCGATTTTAGCGCAGAAGGTAGTGAGGAAGGCAGTGAAGAAGGGGAGGTTTTACCTAACATCGTGTTTATGTCCAGTGGCGAGGTGACGGCGTTTCATCTTGAGCTGTTTTTGGAAGACGATAGCGACCTAAAATATATTATCGATGTTAACCAAATTGGCCAAGTAACCCTGACTAGACCAGGAGAAGAGGATGGGTTCTAGATCAACGGGGTTTACTCTGATTGAAGTATTGGTAGCACTGTCGGTATTTGCTATCGCAGCGATAGGTTTGTATTCAGTGAGTGAGCAAAACGTGCGGAATGCTGCCCGGTTGGAAGAAAAAACCATGGCACATTGGGTGGCGATGAATAAAATGGTCGAGATCCAAACACTACCCGGTTGGCCTAGTTTAGGGACCCAAGACACTAAAGTGGAAATGGCCCAGCGCGAATGGCAAGTTAAAACTGTAGTGTCAAAAACAACGTTAAAAACCTTAAGAAAAGTCGAAATCAGAGTTGGTATTAACAACGATAGTTTTGGTGAGAAAATAAAAACCACCACGGTACTGACGGGTTATATTGGAAATAGGGCAATATGAAACGCACTATCGACCCCATTCAGCATCATAAACAATCACTATCAAACGGGTTTACACTCATTGAGCTAATAGTAGCAGTGGCTATCTTTGCTGTGATTAGTTTAGGAACCTTCGCACTGTTTCAGTCGGTGTTAGCGGTAAAGGATAGAACGGATATACAGTCTGCTGCGTTAAAAGAGATACAGCGCGGGATAGCGATAATCACTTCTGATATGGAACAAATCGTTCAGAGACCCATTAGAGATCAATATGGCGATTATCAACGCCCTTTAGTAGCACAACATGGCGGTGAAATTGAGTTTTCTAAAGCCGGGTGGACACTTTCACCCTTTAGCAAGACAAGACGAAGTGAAATACAACGGGTTCGTTATACCATGGAGGAGGGTGCACTAGTTCGGTCTCATTGGTATGTTTTAGATCGGGCCGGTGATAGTACGCCCATCTCTCTGCCACTAATACAAGGTGTCACTGAGCTTAGTTTTCGTTATTTGCAAAAAGACCCTCAACACGGAAGCCAGTGGGTGGAAATGTGGCCCCACGATGGATCTAAGATACCTGAGCCTACCAACCCGCCTGGTCCAATCAAATATGCTCCGGACCCCTTACCGCAAGTGATAGAACTTAATTTACTGACCGAGCGTTTTGGTTCCATTAAAAGACTTTTTCGTATCGTCGCGGAGCCTCCATTCTAATGCAAAAACACTTAAGTGAGAGAAAAGGCACTAAACAAAAAGGCACTGCTCTAATTAGTGTGCTGTTGATCTTCGCTGTTTGTACTGTTCTGGCAGTAGAAATGCAAGAACGCCAACATTTAGATATTCGCCGCACTACCAATATCATGGCTAGAGATCAAGCTTATCTCTATTCGGCGGCGGCAGAAGAGATTGCAATTGCTGGCTTGAATGAGGACTTGAAAGCAGACAAGAAAAACGGTGTGGAGAAAGATCACCTTGGGGAAGAGTGGCATAAAGAAAAATCGTTACCCGTGGAGGGCGGCGCAGTCACCGCAAGTTTAGTGGAGCTGCAAGGAAAATTTAATATCAATGCATTGTTGGCAAGCAACCAGGACCATAAGAAGGAAGCGCAAATAATATTTAAAAAATTGATGGAGGATTTGGGCTTGCCAAAGAGTGAGGAAGGCGCAATGCCAGTGAGCGATATGTACCATATGGTGTTGGAATGGATGGATCCAGATGACGAGAATGACGGATCCTTAGTGGAGGGCGAAGATTATTATTATCAAGGCTTGGAAGTACCTTATCGCACCTCAAATAACTATATGACCAATATCAGCGAACTAAGGCTGATACGGGGGTTTACGGACGCTGATATTGCTGAGCTGGAAGATTATGTAGTCTTTATTCCACCGGATGCGCCGCTTAATGTTAACACTGTTGAAGACACTTTAGCGGCGATACTGATGGATGATGGAGCGACAGCTATTGTATCGGATCGACCTGAAAAGGGATGGGAACATATTGACGATATTCCGAAGCCATCCGCTTCCACCACTACCCCCCCTCCCGTGCCTGCCCCTAGGGATATAACCATACCTCATGCGGTATACAGTGAGTATTTTTTATTAACAGCTACAGTTACAATTAACCAAAGAACAGTAACCAATAAGAGCGTGATCTATCGCCCGAGGGAGCCGGATAAAAATAACCCTATCCGTGTCATAATGCGGGATCGAGGCAGACAATTTCACTATCTGAAGAAAGCCAAATTACAGAATTAAAGGGATACTCGTGACGGATCGACTGTTTGTACGAATAACAACCCGAGGCGTTTCGCCTTTGCTGAGGGAGCAAGAGACTCAAGGGGCAGGGGCACAATCCACTCAGGTTGAGGCATCCCAGGTTCAATCATCCCAGGTTCAATCATCCCAGAAATCCCCGCAAATTCAGTGGGCTCTATACCGTGATGATCAACTGTTATCAGGGCCGGGCGAATGCCGTCTTGATGAGGTGATAGCCCAGTTGCCGGAAACAATCCGCGCAAGCGCGATCCCAAGCCCCATGCTAAAAGTTATTGCCATTGTGCCAGGTGAAGAGGTTTGCTTGTCGGAGGTGGTACTGCCTTCCACACAAGCCAAGCATATTGCAAAAGCGTTGCCCTATATGCTGGAAGATAATCTAACAGAAGATATTGATCTTGTGCATTTCTCCTTAGGCGCTAAGCGCAAAAATAAAGCCACCAGCGTGGCGATAGTGAATCGAGTCTTGTTAGAAAATTGGATTGATTTATTTGTTGAGTCTGGACTTAGCCCCGAAATTTTGGTGCCGGATACTCTGTTAACCCCCTTGGATGACAACGTGTGGACTGTGTTGTTCGATGGTGAGCGGGTGTTGTTACGAACGGCGAGCAATCGGGGTTTAGCGTTTATGGCAAATCAGACGGCGACTATTCTGGAGGCTACATTAGACTATGCCTTTAAGAACGATGCCTTTAAGGACGATGATGTTGCTAATGTTACTAATGTTACTAATGTTACTAATGTTACTAATGATGCAATGACCATTCGATTCCTTCATTCTGAGGAGAACGAAAACGCACGTTTATCGGTTAACGTAATTGAAAATGAACTAGCAGCGCTTCAGTCCTCGCAGGATAAAGAATACCCCGTGTTGGTAGAACGAAATAATATAATGACGACACCCTTGGAAGTGCTTTGCGTGCAATTATGCACAGCAAGCGCAGAGAAAAATATTCTCAATCTATTGCAGGGGGAATATAAACAGGAATTTAGTCACACCGGCATTAACATCAAGTGGAAACCAGTGGCGGCGCTATTCTCAGTTTGGATGATGCTTTTTTTGGGTGGGCAATTGGGGCAAACTTATTACTATGGTCAGAAAGCGGATCAACTGGATCAAGAATCGAAAGCCCATTTCAGGGAGCTGTTTCCCAGAATTAAGAAAGTTAAGAATGTTAAAAAACAAATGAGCTCTTTGATTCGGCAAGCGGGTTCGGCGGATGCCCATGTGGGATTTGTACCGTTGCTGGGTTCCACGGGAAAGTTTGTATACGATTTCAATAATAAGAAAGAAGGCACTGTCATCCTTGAGCGTATTACCTTTGATGACAAGCAAGGTAATCTTCGAGTGGATATGCGTATCAGTAATTTTACGGACTTGGAAATGCTGAAAGATCAAATAGAACAGTCGGGTTTGAAGGTCACAATCGATGCAGCCACTAAAGATGCGGATAAAGTGAAAGCCCGATTGCGGATTAAAGGATAATATCATGACAGATGCAGCAAGTGGTCTAGCGGAGGTTAAACAACAGTTCGCAGACATTAAATTAAAATACTACTCCCTTTCACCCAGGGATCGCGGCGCACTTGTGATTCTGTCGGTTTTTCTAGGGTGTGTATTATTCTTCTATTTAGTCTGGAGCCCTGTGAACCAGGGAGCAGAGGATGCCTATGACCGCTATCAAAATAAAGTAAAATTGATGGCTTGGATGAAAGCCAATGAGAGTGTGGCAAAGCGAGCAGCTAATATGTCGGGTGCTAGTGCAGGCAGCCGAGGGGGGAAATCTATTCTTTCCTTGGTTAACGCTACTTCTGGGCAGAACGGGGTTTCCTTGAAGCGGTTTGAGCCCAAGGGCGAGGACGGACTGCGTATTTGGCTGGAGAACGTTTCCTTCGACGCAATGTTAAAGTGGCTAGGTATCCTTAGTAACACTTACGGCATTGTCATTGCTAATATCACTGTTGAGTCGCAAAAAGAAAGTGGCAAAATCAACGCGACCATTATCCTGTCAGGGTAGCATAGCTATTTCAGCTAATGCTCCGTCCAAACTTCCGTTATTTCATACGTATTCCAATATTATTTTAGTTTATTTGATGGGGAAATAACCGTCAGCTAGGCTTAATGGATTGGTGTTAAGAATTTGAAAAGTAGGGCGGGGTTATTATGGTGTTTTCTTCTGGGCCTGTTAACACAACTGAATTGGCTCAATTTTCTAATGAGTATCAGCTAGAGTGGTTGAGTCAACCTACAGTGGAATGCCTAATAAAAAAGGAGTTTTCCCTCGATAAAGTGGACGGGTTACATGAATTTGTGACGCGACTGGATCAGGAATTATTAAATCATCCCGTTATAGGGTTTAACGAGTATTGTAATTGGTTTCGGCAAGGGGAGATGTCTCCGTCTGTTGTGAAAGAGTTTATTGTGCAGTTTTCAGTTTTTAGCAATTTATCTTTGACTGCTCAGTTGCAAAAAATGCTGAATGCGGAAACCATCGCAACGGTGAGAGCGTCCACTGAGATATTAGCCTATGAAGTGGGTGCGATTATCGTTGGTGATAGTAATGGTGATAGTAATGGTGATGCTGAGGGTGAAGAGAAGGGGACGCACTACGAGTGGCTACTCAAAATGGGAGAAAGCCTCGGTCTCTCTTTTACGGATATGGGGAAACGTCACCACGGGTCGGTGTCTACTTTATTTTTCTGTGACGAACTTGCGCGCTTATACGGAGATAGCAACTGTTTAACAGCAACTGCCGCCTCGTATGCTATTGATAGTTGGGCAGCAGCAGGTTATTGGGATCATTTGATAGAGGGGCTGGTAAAGTTTAGAGAGAAAAATGATGTGAGAGGCTTACCTTTAGTTTCTTTTACTTCTCATAGTGAATTTGAAAGAAATCACGCCAAGCAAGCGCGCCAAGAATTGGAGGGATTTTATTTCACTCATGAAGTGAATGAAGATGCTTTTATTATTCGAGCTAACGAAATGCTAGATGGCGTAGAGGCTTTTTGGGATGGGTTAGACCAGCATCGGAAAGCGCTACATTGATAGTCCGGACCTAATTCTTGGGACTCAATTCTACATCTTTCCTTATACTCATCCCTACACTTCAGGGCATTATCTGTTAGGTATTTATATTTTCAATAACACTAAGTACAATACCGATCTCTTTAATCACCACCACTCTAAAAGGATCCAGTGTTTATGTGGAGCCCTGTGCACCATCTATCTGTTCAAATCTATTATGAAGACACGGATCATTCTGGCGTCGTTTATCACCCAAATTTTCTTAAATTTTTTGAGCGCGCGCGCGAGCACGTTATTAGTAGCCAGACCCTAGCAAGGTTGTGGCGAGAGCGTGGGCTAGTGTTCGCCGTGTATAAAGCAAGTATGATTATGCAAGATGGCGTTGAATATGCCGATGTCTGCGATGTTCAAACCCGAGTAAAATTAGATGGAAAGTACAAAACGCAATGGGATCAAACGCTCTGGCGCCCAGAAGCGAAAAGAGCCGCCGTGGTGGGCAAAATTGAAATGGTCTGTTTGGATCAGAATAAAAAACTACAACCGATACCGAATGATGTGATCAATTTTATGTTAAGTGGTGATGGGGATGAATAATGACGCTCACAAGCCTTATCAATCATTATCCGACAAACCTTCATTTGAAGATAACAAAACTCGAAAAAAAATAGATAGCCTCAGAGCCAGTAAGAAATCCATGCAACGTTTTGCAACATTGCTTGATGATGCGATTCGGATTCCTTTTTTAAATATTAAAATTGGATTGGATGCCCTTATTGGAATCGTGCCGGTGGTCGGTGATATCGTCGGAGCTTTATTGTCTACTATCATGGTTTGGAAAGCGCTACGATTAAGAGCGCCGAAGTCGATGGTGATGAAGATGCTGGTAAATATTTTATTGGAATTGTTGCTGGGTTTGATTCCCGTGGTAGGCGATTTTTTTGATTTGGTATGGCGATCTAATCGAAAAAACTACAACATGTTGGCGGGTTATATCGATGATTGTCTTGATGATTGCCTTAATGACGATCACGTGGACGATCATGTGAGCTCTCATTTGGACCTTGAATCGAAGGCAGTTGATGGTTTGCTTGTAGAGGATGTTTCAAATGAGAAAGATCGAACTTACCTAACTCCGCTGATCATTGCCTTGACTTTGTTCGCCGTGTTTACGCTGGGAATTTACTATGTCGTACAATTGCCGTCGATGCAGACTCATTTTGAAGCATTTTTAGAGTCAGTTAATCAACCGTAAAATATTCGATAAAAAAATATTCAATGGTCCGCTGCGAGTTAGCTTTTAATATAATGTTCCAATTGGGTGATTAGTTGACTTTGTTCTTGGATGATCGTTTTTACCAAGTCACCAATAGAGACCACGCCTACCAAATAACCGTTCTGAATAACCGGTAGATGCCGTATTCGTTTCTCGGTCATTATGCTCAGGCACTCATCCACCTTGTGCTCTGGTGTGATAGTAATGGGTTGGCCTGTCATAATCTCCTTCACTGGCGTTTCTCGAGAACGGCGCCCTTGCAGAATAATGCTCCTGGCATAATCTCTCTCAGAGATGATACCAATAAGCTTCTCCTCGTGGACCACACATAGAGCACCTATTCCTTTCTCGGACATTAAAGCAATCGCATCATAAACCGTATCATCAGGCGCTACAGACCAGACCGCATGGCCTTTGTTTGTGAGAAGATCTTTAATCTTTAGCATTGGGCAGCATCCTTTTAAGTTTTGGTGGTGGATGTTAAATGACCTTTTTGATGTCTATAAATGTACTCTTGAGGAGGAGGCATCGCAAACAATTTTTTTCTTATAAATCAATTATGTATAACAGGAAGGTGCAGTTATTCCCTATTGAGATAAAAACTGTAGATAAGGCGTTATTAGTTTTAAAACAGTGCTGTTTTCAGCACTCTATTGAATAATGGGCCTGTCAGATCGAAAACAGAGGAGCATAGGCTAAAAATATGAGAGTAATTAATGTACTATACGCGAAACGATTGAACGTCAGGTAGCTGCAACCTATAGACTTTCTAGTATTTACGTTGAAATAAAGCTATAAGATATTCAATACTCAACCATTTCAAAGAAACAATAAGCCACCCTCAATACTATGTATAAGAAATTCTTCGGTTTAGTCGACACGCCGTTTTCTATTGCACCAAATCCCCACTATTTATACATGAGCCATCAGCACCGTGAAGCTTTAGCTCATTTGCTTTATGGGATTAAGAGAGATGGATTTATTACTCTTACTGGAGAGGTGGGTACCGGTAAAACCACCGTCTGTCGCTGTTTTTTGGAACAGATTCCTGAGGATACCAATGTCGCTTTTATCTTAAATCCGAAATTAACGGTTAATGAATTATTGGCGACCATCTGTGATGAATTGGAAATCGGAAACCTAGCGGGCGAAAGCCGAGATGTGGGTGATGACAGTGCGAAAGACTATGTTGATGCGATTAACGAGTATCTACTCCTGGCTCATGCCGAAGATCGAAAAACCTTACTGATTATCGACGAAGCACAAAATCTTTCAATAGATGTGTTAGAGCAAATTCGCTTATTAACAAATTTGGAGACGAATCAACGCAAGTTACTACAAATTATTCTTATTGGTCAGCCTGAATTGCGGGATCTTTTTGCTAAACCAGAGCTCAGGCAATTGGCTCAGCGCATTACGGCTCGATATCATCTAGAGCGGCTTACAGTTGAAGAAAGCATTGCGTACGTAAAGCATCGCTTATCGGTAGCGGGAACCCAAGAAGAGATATTTAGTGTTCCCGTGATTAAGTTGCTGCACCGCATTAGCGGTGGTATTCCTCGTGTTATCAATGTCATTTGTGATAGGGCATTACTAGGTGCCTATGTTCAAGACCGAAGAATAGTAGACAAAAAGACCCTAGGGCAGGCAGCCAAAGAAGTTTTGGGGGGAAATAATGAGACACAACTGATTCGCAGGGTAACAAAAGAAAGGGGACTAAATTTTTCTTACGGTCGGTTGGCTGGATTGTTCGTAATAGGCTTGGTGATTATAGGCGCTCAACTTGTGGTAGAACCCTTAAACCGATTGATTAAGGGTTCATTTGATTCCTCGTCAGGTACCACAGCAGAAACCATCGAATTTCGACCTCCCACTGTGCTGCCCGTCATGGAATTTGAAACGCAATCACCGGATGAATTATATTCTGCCATGGACCTTATTTTAGAAAAAGAATTCTCTATTCTAAATGAAAAGTTAAAAGAGAATGATAATCTGGCGCAGCCTATACTCGAGGGTGAGGAGCATAGAGAGGTACAACCATTGCTGTCGCAGATACAAGATCAGCAAGAAGAAGAACAGAATCTACAAGCCGGACCAAAACAATCAGTATTAGAACAACCAGTATTAGAACAATCAGTATTAGAACAATCAGTATTAGAACAACTGTGGCCGGACAACTATGAGTTGGCTCTTAGTATGTATGATGCCTATGATGTCATTTTTGAAAGGTGGCAGATTAATTATGAAGTCAGCAAGCACGGTGGAGATCCTTGCCAGTTTGCTAATCAAAATGGTCTGGGCTGTTTGCAAAAAACGGGGGATTTAAGTCATTTAAAATCATTGGATCGACCGGCGGTATTGAAATTCTATAGGGAGAACGGTCAGCACTTTTATTTGCCGTTGGTGAGCTTGGACGATAGGACGGCAACATTGAAAATTGCTGGAGCCTATAAGATCGTGAAAACTGAGTCTATTATGCTGCAATGGCAAGGAGAGTACACGATAGTCTGGCAATTACCACCCAAGTATCATGGGGCTATTGTACTGGGCACCATAGGACCTGAGGTAAAATGGTTAAGTAAAAAGTTAGCTAAAGTACAAGAGAATATAATACTAGAGACGGGAATCTCCTACTATGACGATGTCATGGAAAAGAAAATAAAACTATTTCAACGTATGGAAGGTATTACAGCTGATGGCGTGGTAGGCCCCCAGACTTTTATTAAACTCAATACCGCTAGTGGAGAAAACGTACCGCAACTTGCTCAACGGAAAAACGCAAATCTAGAGGGGAGTCGATAATGTCTTATATCTTGGATGCGTTAAAAAAATCCGAACAAGAACGACAGCGTGGTGATGTACCTAATCTACAAAGTAATCATATATCCCCCTCCGTAGGAGAAGAAAAAAAAGCATGGAAGGCGAAAATCCTATGGGGTGTAGCGATTCTAAATGTTTTTATATTAGTTTTTTGGATAGGGCGAGGCACATCTAACGATAGTATTGTTGCCCAGCCTGCTGAAATGAAACCCCAAGTACTATTGGAGGAAAAAACCGAAGAAGATAAGCTTGTGGGTGTACTAGACCTACCGGAAAAACCACCCGTTATTATGATGGCGCCGGTATTGAATAAAACATTTAAGGAAGAGCTGGTCGCGTTAAAAGAGCAATCCAAACAATCAAAAATACCCGAACAAGCAGCAATAGTGACAGAAAAAAGGCAAAGTGTGATGAATCTCACTCAGCTGCCCGCCCACATTCGAGAACAAATTCCTTTGTTAGAGTTTTCTTCCCACATGTACTCTAGTATGCCCAAATACCGAAATGTAATCATTAACGGTATGAATCTAAAGGAACAAGAGTCGCTTGATAGAGATTTGTTTCTGGAGAAAATCACCGAAAATGGAGTGATTTTGACTTATCAGGGATATCGATTCGAGGTGGGTGTCATTCAACAGTGGAGTTTTTAAGGAGCGACAAGGCACATTGTAAACCTATGGATTAAAGTCCATTCTCTTTGCAAAAACTGGATATTAGCTATAGTTAAAGGATGGATATAGTTAAAGGATGGATATAGTTAAAGGGTGAATAATGTTGCTGTACCACAACTGATCTAAATCTTTAAAAGGAAGGTCTTAGTTCATGAATAATTGTCGTTTTAACCTAATAGCTGCCCTCAACCCTAAGTGGAAGCAAGATCGCGAACCTGATCCCAATCATTTTTACCGGCGCACATTAACAGTGCGTTATCAAGCAAAGAAAAAGGTATTACATTATCTGTGGATTGCAGTGCTGACGACGATTATGATAAATCCGTTTATCGGCTATGCTGCCGCTATCACATTGTTGATGACATTCTTTTCGTTTTCTTTCTTGGATGAAACAGAACAATAGACTAAATGGTCCTCTAAAAAGACGAGAAGATTTTCAAAAAAAATAATCGTGACTCTAGTTTACTTGTAGTCCTGTGGGGGCCGAGGGTGGAGCAGCCATTTCGTTGTTGATCACCGAGGCAGATAAAATTGTGATGGAGTCTACGGGTAAGTTCTTGAAATTACCACGCCTAGTGGTTTTGACTTCTCCTATTCTAGAGACGACATCAATTCCTTCAATTACTTTGCCGAACACAGCGTATCCGTAACCGCGCACACCATTATCAAGAAACTGGTTATCCATTAAATTTATAAAAAACTGCGAAGTCGCCGAGTCTACGACGCCGGTACGAGCCATTGCCAATGTTCCGCGAAGATTCTTAAGGCCATTGGTGGCTTCATTTTTTATGGTGGCATGGGTTTGTTTCCGGTTCAGTTGAACATCAAATCCTCCTGTTTGTATCATAAACCCGTCCATGACCCGGTGGAAAATAACATCCTCATAGAACCCCTCTTCAACGTAGGCGAGAAAATTCTTTACGGAAATAGGAGCTTTTTCAGTATTTAATGCGACAACAATATTTCCAGCATTGGTTTTTATTAAGACTTGCACAGCAGACCCTGGGGTGGCGGTACTTTCGATTATGGGTGGGATGGAGGTAGATGTGTTATCAGCAAAAATACCAGAGGCCGTCGAGCAAAAAAGGATGAAAACGAATAGGTGTTTTAACTTGTGCATACTAAATTCCTGTAGTTCTAGTTCTAGTTCTAGTTCTAGTTCTAGTTGTATTGTATTGTAGGGGCTCATTTATCTAACCTAGCTATCAAGCTGTTTGACGCTAACCAGGTATGATATTAGCTAGGTCTCATATTAGACCAAATTCCTAAACTGGAAGCCAGGGCTTAAAAAATAATGGCAATATGACCCCGGCACTGTTAATTGGCATAAATGACCATGACTTAGCTAATTTAAGGCGTAATTATCTGACGATTTTTTATAAATCGTCGATTTTGTGTGGCACAGCCAAAGAAGGGTATTAAACTAATAATTAGGTCTTCTGCGATTGCGGTCATGTGATCCGTGTTCTGAACCGTGTTCTGGGGCCTGTGAGAAAATTACGGTTAAAGGTATATATGATAGATAGGTCTGAGATTTAATTATGGCAGTAGAACATGCACTAGTTGTGGATGACTCTAAATCAGCAAGAGTTATGCTAAGCCGCTTATTACATAAGGGTGGTATGGAGGTAGATCTAGTCGAATCGGCAGAGGAAGCATTAGATTACTTGAAGTATAAAAAACCCGATGTGGTCTTTATGGATCACATGATGCCAGGGATGGACGGGCTGGAAGCGACTAGAAAGATAACTCAGGATCCGAATACCGCAGGTATACCTATCGTAATGTACACCTCGAAAGAAGGGGCGGATTATTTAGAAGAAGCGAAATCTAACGGCGCTATTGGGGTCTTACCTAAACCAGCTAAAGCTCCGCAAATTGCCGAGCTGCTCAAACTTCTGGACACGAGTGTGTCTGGTGAGACTAAGGAGAGAGCTGTCGTTGCTACCTCAGCAAGTGCCTCTGTTTCTGCCGGGTTGAGTAAAGCACAAATTGAGGCGATTGTAGCGAGTGCTGTCCGCAAGGCGTTGACAGGTGCAATGGAATCATTTTCTCAATCCAATGAGGCATCAATTCAATCGGCAGTTGATAATAGTTTAGCGGCGGTAAAAGAATCCCTCAGTTTCCTCGAAACCAAAGCGGAGTTAACCGATAGTTCAGTTAATACATTAAATATTCAGTTAAAAGAAACATCTGAAAATTTAAATGCAAATACCACAGAGTCGATGTCCATTGAGGAGGTTAATGCCACTGTCGCTTCAGGTATTTCTGAACATATGAACAAGTTTGAACAGAAAATATCTAACATGGATGAGATGTTGGAATCGAGCGCTAGGCAACATGAAGCGTCAGCGGAAAAAATCGAAGTGTTGACCGATGCTCTAAAGACTACATCCCAGCTTGATGATGAATTAAGAAATGAAATAAAAGCACTAGCAGAAGCGGCTGGGGCCAGTGCGGCCAATTCAGCAGCGGAACAGGCAACCATAAAACTGGCACCTGATCTTATCGATCGGTCTATAGAAGAGCGCTTGAGTCAAGTGTCAACGATATATTTAGCGCAAGTAAAGTCATGTAAGAGAACCGCTTTGTATGCGGCCTTTCTCAGTTTGCTCGCTGTAGGCTTAGCCCTTTACTGGTAAATGAACCAGTGGTAATGAACCATCATGCCGGAACGGTAGCTGCTTTTAAAACCTCCCAACTATCTGAACCGTTGCCTAACTGTAAGCGCACCCGCTTGTGCGGATCTAGCAGATACCGATAGTAGCCATCATCGGCAGATTTTTCAGGCCAGGGATCTTTATTATAGAAACTGATGGGGGTGATTTTCGATAACATATTGAATGCTTGGTGGCGAACCTCTTCTTCATTTAAATCATTAATTTTCGCGGCATCGAACTTTCTGTTTGCTGCGGCGTGCTGGAGAATTTCGGTATAGTTCATGTTGATAGCTTCTGCATCTTCATCATCATGTTCCGTGTAGATATGTTGCGGTAAGCCCGATTTAAGATTGCAGAAATGTCGGTATCCCACGGAGGCAATCTGTTCTACGGCGAAGAGATCTGTTCGTAAGGATTTTGATATAAAACACAGGAATCCGGGCATCATGCCCGTCACCTCGAATTGAACGATGGTCCAGGGGTCTTGTTCGTGGAACCTGAATCGGACTGCATCATCGTGAAGTTGGACAGGTTTAGATTTCAAAAGGGAGAGAAAAGCCTTTGAAGGTAATTCAGCCTCCGTCACCGGTTCAAGTAAGACACCACCGTTAGCCTTGAGAAAGCGTGTTAAATGATCAATCACCTGGGTTGAGGGGGCCTTAACGGCGAGTGCACTAAATTCATTTTCCATCATGTTGTCGTTCTATTACTTTGATTTATATTGATTATTATAATTATTATGTGTTTATCCGTGTTTCGAGCATGAAACCTCTAAATTTATGAATAGCTAAAGGATTCAGTCACGCATTCCTTAGAAAATAACGCAGTTGTTGTAAAGCTTCAACCCAGAAACAGCAGATCGGCGTTAATAAAGATGATCGCACAGGGTTAGTGCTTATTTTATGCCTAATTTCTTCGTGGCTAATATCGATGCGCTGTTTTATTGCGCCTGAGCCAATGATGCCAATTTTCCTCCAAGGCCTGTACCCTGCGTGGCTTGTGCTGTTATAGGCACACCACTCATTATCCGACAATTAAAAAAATTCCTTCAGTGGCAACAGGCGGGAGAGTAGTCCACCTTATGGCGGAACCCAAGGGCATGACTATAGATTTCGAAAATGGCTGATATGGCTACTTCTAGTTTGGCTTGAGTGTCAGGCGAAATCCTATGTGAAATAGTGCGGATGTCTACTCTTAAGGGCCTATCAATTGCAAATTCCTTCGATTTATCCTCTATGATGAGGTTGTGATCTGATGGCTTTATATCACCGTATTGGATTACGCTCTGAGCATCCGTCCAACGATAAATACCTTTTGTGGCGAGGGAATCGGGATCTTGAAGGTTTGTTGAAACTGGATTTCTTGAAATTTGCTTAGCTGAAAAGACGGAAATCCATTCGGCTATAATCTTGGTGGGACCAATCCACAAAGTGGTCATCAGAAGAATAGATAGAATAAATATTGAGACACGTATTTGCTACACCTAGTATCAACCTGGTGAGCAAAAAATATTTCCATAAAATGCTCCGTTCTCTAAATGCTTAATTAATCATAGTATTTTTTGTTTAATATTGGTAATTCGTATTGTAGCGTGGTTTGTATCACTCAGTTCCCAAAGACGATTTTCTTGTTTAACTATACTTAAATGCTATACCTATCTTAAGGAAAGCAGGAATAGGGTAGTTGTATATGAGTCGCAAGGATGTTACCTCAGAAATCAAAAGAGATCTTCAGCGTTACCGGTCTCTTCGCCGGCACCTCGATGAGNGTTCCAAGTTCAATCACCAGCTTCAGCAAGTCCAAGTCTTTCAGCAGCAGCGTATGCGTGAGAATTATGGTGGGTTATTCTCTGACCCGCACCATCTCCGCTTAATGGAGTTTTTTTTAGCAGAGATGTATGCCGGATTGGATTTGTCGCAGTTAGGGAATAATGTAGATAAGGCCATAAACTTAGCGCTAAAGCTGGTAACAAACCCCATCCTAATCTCCGCAACATTAGAATATAGCGCCATAACCTCCGAATTAGATGAGCTACTGACGGCCATTCTGTTTGAGAATATGGCAGTGGATGACGTTACGCTTGAAAACTTTCAACAGGCTAATCGCTTAGCAAATAGCTATGAAGTTCAACGTAGGAAAATTGAATTAATAAAAGTGTTGACCAAAGATTTAGACAGAAATAGCAAAAGTAGGATAATTTACGGTGCCTTCAAATTGGCCAAAGGTCCGGCCAAACTGGGTGGATTAGGTCACTTTTATGGAATTATGTCAAAGGGCTTTGAATCTATTCGATACGTCAAGAGTCCAGAAAGTCTGGTTGCACTTATGATGGATGGTGAAACTAAATTCTTGGAAGAGATGTTTGCAGATCGTCAAACAACGGTTGCGTTTCGATAAATTGGTATAAGATATATGGGTATGGACACCCTTTACGTTTTTAGTTTTATTTTGCTGGGTATTGCCGGTGTTTTATTGTTGTGGCGTTTTGATCAGTGGCGCCAAAAACCATTTGATTTCCCCTATGTCGCTCGTAAGCACATCTATTCGAAATCCGAAAGAATATTTCTGGGCTATTTAATCAGAGCCATGGGGGAAGATTATTTAATTATGGGAAAAGTCAGGGTGGCTGATATTTTGGCCGTTGATAGTCGCTTAACCATAGCTAAAAAGAAAGAAGCTTTCGAAAAGATAACTAAAGACCATGTAGATTATCTTCTCTGTGATCGGCAGACAATGGCGGTAGTTTGTGTGGTTGAGTTATATGACCCGAGTTTTGACCCAAAACATCAAATTATCAGNGGCAGTTTTCTTGATAAAGCCTTTAGGTCAGCAGGCATACCATTGATTAGGTTTCCAAAAAAAGAAGAGTATCGAATCTGGGATGTAAAACGAAGCATCGAAAAGGTTTTGTATAATAAACAAAAAAGCCAATCGGTTATTCAACGTAGTGCCTAGTACTTGGGTTCTAGAATACAGAAGACAGTTCAGGGGTATAGTGAACGCCTATCGTTAGTTAAGGAAACGGTGCACTTTTCGCAATGGAATCGCCTTATTTAAAGGAAATTTTGCTCCAATCTATAGTGCGCCCACAAATGTTGGGCGAGAATTNCGATGANACTGTTACTCTCCCTCGNCAAGAACTTGTCCAATTTCTTACAAAAACCCATGCCCATTCTGANAGCAAANTTGTATTGACCAAAGGCGTTTATGGTTTGGTCATAGAATGGCTCTGTACCTTTGAACGTAATGGTNGTCCTACCATGNTAAGTGCAGAAGATTTNGCNATTATTCGTTTTAGCGATTATGTATTTTCTTTGGTTAAGGATAAGTTGCTCCCGTCATCATTGTTTAGATCCTATGTGGATGGGCTGAATATAGTGTACTGCAAACTTGCATTGTTAGATCTTGGTTATTATACCAAGTCCACCCATCCGGGAAGACAGTGTATGAATGGGCTGTATAAAGCCACCATTGGGCTCAACGATGAAGAGATGGGGTACGCTCAGCCCATTTTAACCAAGATCGATAACATAATAAAAAGCGTGATGGTTAGTTACGAAGAGAGTTCAGATGTGTTTGCGATTCTTCTTGCTGATTTGAAAACGTTTCTTTCTGAATACGAGAAGCGGGTAGCGGTTGTTGAAAAACGTCTACGGGACACGGAAGTGGGAAAGTATAATTCACAGCGAGCTCATGTTTTCGTGGTGGAAAATGTTAACCGATATTTAGACGGAGCGTCTTTGCCTTTGGCGATCGAAGTTTTTATTAAGAGTGATTGGGTTGCTTCTTTACAATTGGCATTGTTGAAAGAGGGGAGTGAAAGTTCTAATTGGAAAAAAATGCTGAAATTAACGGAAACTCTTATTTGGTGTTTTGGTGCTCGGACCAAAGTTGAGATGAAGTCGCTGTATAATTTCTTAATGACACTNTTAAATGGGTTAAGAAACTCTTTGTACGCCATCAATCACGATGAAAAACGATTGGCCTTAACCGTGGGAATTATAGAAGAAGAATTGATACGGGTGATGAAGGGTGAGACCTTAGAATTGAATAAATGTACTCCTATAGAAGTGGGCATTGTTGAGGTGGATGAGGCAATGTCCGAGGTGCCCATTGACAGTCTTCGATTTGTCAGTGATTTGACTGTGGGAGATTGGCTAATGCTGAAACGAGAAGATGGTCGAGTTCAGTTTGGTAAATTGGCGGTCATTATTAACGGCAAGGGGTGTTATATTTTTGTCAATCGTTTTGGAATGCGGTTGCTGGAAATTAATAAATTAGACTTGTCTATGTTACATAAAAATAAAGAAATATTTTTGGTTGAAAAGGGGCTGGTATTCGACACTGCCATCGCTGAAAGTGTACAGCACTTCAAGAAAATTCAACTCTCAAAAAGAATGGAGGCTGAATCAGTAGAGACTGAATCAGTAGATATCCCCGATAATAATATTAATAAGAGCCTTGATCAAAGTCTCAATAACAGCCCCGATAAACGCCAAAGAGACAAAATATTTAGTCAAATAAAAGTAGATAATACCATAGATAATAACATAGAGAAAACAGTAGCTAGCACCGACTCGCCTCGAGTAGAGCCACCGCTCCTTACCGAAGCTATGACGCTAATAAGAACCGAGCATGCATCAAAACGAAAGCGAATTCGGTTAGAAGAGACTGCCTATGAACGCGTCCTAAAAGTCAGGGCGGCAGCTCAACAACGCGCTAAAGAAAAATATGAAATTGACGATGCCGTTATGCGAGACTTACCCAATACAGAGGATAAATCGGGATCAAATGAGGGGGGCGAAGAGATCCAAGCTAACGAACTTGCAATTGAAGAGACTCAAAGCAACGAAATTCTAACTGAAGACGTTCAAAGTAAAGAGTTAGAAAGTGTTGAGTCGGTTGTCGAAGAAGTGGCTGCGAAGGAGCTAGAACCTACCCAAACACAAGATGAGCATCTTGATACAGGTAATNTTGATACAGGTAATANTGATACAGGTAATACCGATAAAGAAGATCTTCATAGTGAGGGTTTTGACCTTGACGCCTTAGAGCCTTATCTCAACGAAGTCGATAGTATTAATATCGGAGGTTGGTTGGAATATGAGGCTAATGGCAAGGCTAATGGCAAGGCTAAGAATAAATGTAAATTGGCGGTTAAAATGAAGGTGACGAAGCGACTCATTTTTGTGGATAGGATGGGGGCGAAGGCATTGGACCTCAATCGACAAAAATTAGCTGAAATGCTTGCGTATGGGCAGGCGAAAATCATAGATAAAGGCAAGGTGTTTGATACCACATTAGAAGCGGTGGTTAAATCGATACGCAAAGAGAAGGATGGGAAGAGGGTATTATGATATGAGTGATGATGATGATCGCAGGGTTGGAGTCCGGCATATTAGACAAGAAGTGGTTCATGTAGAAATTGTATCAACGTCCCATGATCGCTTAGACATGGGTGAGGTGATTTCATGTGCTACAGTGGATGTTTCGAGCACTGGGTTACAAATAACGATGGATCACCGTTTGCCGGAGGGAGCGATTCTGGATTTATGTGTAGAGTTGAAAGGAATTCCAAAACAGTTTTTTTTGACCGCAGAAGTACGTTGGAACCAGACTGTTAACGAGGGCGTCAGAGTGGGGTTTAAAATATTTGATGGCGAGCAGACGGACATTGATACGTGGACAGGCTTGTTTATTTGAGGTCCGTTTTATTCAGTCTCTTTTGATTCGGTTTTGCTGCAATCTCCTGAGCAAGATTCACCTTTTTCAGGGACAAGATCTATGCCTCCAGAGTGGAAAGGATGACATTTTAGTATTCGCCGAAGGGCGAGAAAGCCGCCTTTAGTTGCGCCATAAATTTCGATTGCTTCAATGGCATATGAGGAACAGGTAGGGTAAAACCGGCAGCTAGGTTTGGTGAGNGGGCTAATAAAATAGCAATATAATTTGACCAGGCCGATGAGTAATTTACTCATGATCCTTTGCGCTGCCACCGTGTACCTCCGGGGTGATCTTCCAACAATATTCCAGCATCCTTCAGTTGGTTTCGGATGTCATCAGATTTCTGAAAATTNTTCTCCGTCTTCGCCTGAAGGCGATCTGCGATTAATNGTTCAATTTCAGCATCACTANAGCCTTGAGCATTTGTTTCGCTGCTATTCTGCCACTGAAACCATTCCACTGCTGTATATTGAAACAACCCAAGGTATTCGCCAGCTTGTTTTAATGTGTTTACTAATCGTGCTTTTTGTATTTCGTCCCCACACTTATTAATATCGTGTGCGAGACCGTGTAGAACAGACAGCGCTTCAGGAGTATTTAGGTCATCACAAAGAGCTGCATCTAATGCTGCTAATCGCTCGGAGTCAATATCTGTAGC
>JAESQG010000278.1 GCA_016765265.1 Pseudomonadales bacterium
AATTCTCCTGAGTGGACAATTACCGATAACACAATGCTGTGGTAATAATTACACGCCAGTTAAGTGTATCCCTGATAATCCAAGCGCAATATCCCGAAGACCGTCCCAGGGTGAGGCTGTTTTTAGCCCCTTGATGCTGTGATCTACCTCTGTCGCTTTTTGAATAAGCTGGCCCAGCAGTTGGCTGTTGTTGCGTTGCAGGCAAGCTTCTACGGGTTTTTTACGATTTTGCCATATTCTGTATTCCTGAATAATTTTTCCTATGGCGATACCTTTTTCTTTTTGTTGTGTCATGGCGTAGAGCGTTCTTAATTCTCTGGTAAAGGCCCAAAGCACGACTGTGGCGTCGGTGCCTTCGTCTTTTAATCCATCGAGGATCTTTAAGCTTCGCTGTGCATTGCCCTCTAATGCGGCATCTACCAATCCGAATACGTCGTAGCGTGCGCTGTCGGCGACGGAAAATTCTATGTCTTTTGCTGAAATGGGGCCGTTGCCTTTAAGAACATGTAGCTTTTCAATCTCCTGACTAGCGGCTAACAAGTTGCCTTCTACTCTCTCTGCTAATACCTGAACCGCCTGCCTGACGGGCTCCAGACCTATGCTGCGCATTCGTTGGTTTACCCACTGAGGTAGTTGTTTTGCATCTACCGGCCATATTGGAATAAAGGCACCCATCTTGTCTATGGTTTTAAACCATTTGCCTCGTTGCGATGCGGCGTCTAATTTGCCGGTAGTGATTATTAGTATGTTGTCGGGCGAGGGGTCGACTAAATAAGCTTGCAAGGCTTTGCTTCCTGCATCTCCAGGTTTGCCTGTGGGCATACGCAATTCAATTATTTTTCTATCACCAAAGAGTGAGATACTCGATGCGCTTTGGATAAGGTTGTTCCAGTCGAAACCTTTTTCTACGGAGAATAACTCTCTTTCAGTATATCCTTGGCTGTTGGCCGCTCCTCGGAGTTTGTCGCATACTTCTTGCTGAATGAGCGGCACATCACCGCTAATGAGATAAACTGGCAGTAGGTTTTTTTGAGCGTGGTTGTCTAATTGGTCGGGGCGTAGTTTCATTGTTGGCTGACATCCGACGGGATGGCGAGCCGAAATTGCTGCACTAGCTGCCGAATTAAGTCTTGTCGCATTTCTCGTTTTAGTAAGACTTCTTCCTCTGATTTTCCTGCGAGTTGGTTTTCATCATATTGATAAATACGTTCAGTGACCAAAACGCGTTGTGGAATAAGTATTACGCCCTTTTTGTTTTCCACTGAAAAGGTCAATTCGCTGACCAGTTGATATTCGGCGGCTTTAGCATTTTCGTTATAGCTGGCGATGTGGCGATTTTCTTGCGCTTTCTCTAGATTGAGGATGATGTCCGCGGTAGTGTTGAATTGTACGCCTGCGTTACTAAGGGTGGATTTAATGTTGCGCGTCCAGTCGCGTGGGGCATTGCTTTGTAGCTGAATGCGCTGGAGTTCGCTGGGGATTTCCAGCGAACCGCGCAGGTGAAAGCCACAATTTGCGATAATAAGAGAGAGTATCGCTACCCCAAGTAGTCTCACAGCTGTTATTGGTTTAGTGGCCACAAATAGATCCTTGTTTTTCGATGACACTTATTTGCCGATCACGATGTTGACCAGTTTTCCTGGAACAACGATGACCTTCTTCACTTCTTTTTCTCCAATAAAACGTTGAATAGTGTCGTCCGCTAATGCCATAGTTTTTATGGCTTCTTGCTTTTCATCGATGGCTACGTTTATTTTAGCCCTTAGTTTACCATTGACCTGGATAACTATCTGTATGCTGCTGCGAGTCAATGCCTCTTCGTCCAGGGTTGGCCAGCTTTCTAGGTGAATGCTTTGTCGCAGTGTTGTTTGTTTTTCACCTAAGGCTTGCCATAACATCTCAGCCACATGTGGGGCGATGGGCGACAACATCAATACGGAAAACTCCAGAGCCTCTTTGATAACTTGGCGCCCTTGATCGCTGTAGTCTTCAAAATCACGCACTGCATTACTAAGCTCCATGACAGCAGCGATTGCCGTATTGAAGGTGTAACGTTTGCTGTAATCATGGGTGACTTTTTGTAATGTTTCATGGGTCTTACGACGTAGGGCTTNTTGGTCGTCAGTTAAGTTTCTTTTNTTGATAGTCGTAATGTCGCTGGGGTTCGCTTTATCTTCTTGTATCCTGTCTTCCTGAACAAAGGTGTAAACCAGTTTCCATAAACGTTTGAGGAAACGGTGGGAGCCTTCAACACCGCTATCACTCCATTCCAGTGATTGGTCTGGTGGGGCAGCAAACATGGTGAACAGGCGTACGGTATCAGCACCATAACGGTCGATTAATGTCTGTGGGTCTACACCATTGCTCTTNGATTTCGACATTTTCTCGATGTTACCCACCTGTACGCTTTGCCCGTCGACTATGCAGGTGGCACTAACGATTTTGCCCTTTGAATTTCTCTCTACATCCACATCTGCGGGAGAAAAATATTCTTTTTGACCGTTGTTACCTTCTCGGTAGTAGGTNTCAGCGACTACCATGCCTTGGCAAAGCAGGCGCTTAAAAGGTTCATCGTGGCTGACTAGACCCTCGTCACGCATTAGNTTGTAGTAAAACCGTGAGTACAGTAGATGTAATATNGCGTGTTCAATGCCACCAATGTAGTGGTCTACTGGGCCCCAGTAGTTTTCTGCCTCATCCACCATACCTGTACTGAAATGACGCGAAGCAAAACGTGAGTAGTACCAAGAGGATTCCATAAAGGTATCAAAAGTATCTGTCTCGCGTTGCGCGTCTTTGCCGCAACTGGGACAACTGGTTTCGTAAAAAGACGGCATCTTCTTCAGGGGGGAGCCACCACTTTTATCAAATTGAATATCGGTGGGTAGCTTCACGGGCAATTGATCCATGGGCACCGGGACTGAGCCACAATTATCGCAATTGATCATCGGGATGGGGGACCCCCAATAGCGTTGTCTGGAAACACCCCAATCTCGTAGACGGAAGTTCACTTGGCGACGACCTTGTTTGCTCGTCTCCAGATGCTCGGCAATGGCGTTGAACGCATCTTGAAATGATAAGCCCGTAAACTCGCCCGAGTTAATCAGTTGTCCCTTCTCCACAAAGGCTTCGGTTTCGATATCGGCTTTTATGTTAGAGCCGCTGCTGGGTTCTATCACCTGGTCAATAGGAAGCCCGTATTTTTTAGCGAACTCCCAGTCTCTTTGGTCATGGGCCGGTACGCTCATAACAGCGCCTGAGCCATAGGTCATNAAGACAAAATTGGCGATCCAGATGGGAACTTCTTTGCCAGTAAGGGGGTGTATAGCTTTGAAGCCCGTATCGATGCCTTTTTTCTCCATGGTAGCCATATCCGCTTCAGCTACCTTGGTGTGACTGCATTCATCTATAAATTGTTGTATCTCAGAACCTTTCACTGTTCCGNTCTTTGCCGCCTGCTGAGCAAGAGGGTGCTGCGCAGCTACCGCTACATAAGTGACGCCCATCAAGGTGTCTGGGCGGGTAGTAAAGACCGGNAGTTGGCCTGTCTGGCCCTTAATGGTGAACTCCAGTTCAATGCCTTCAGANCGGCCGATCCAATTGCGTTGCATGGTTTTGACTTGTTCAGGCCATTCCTCTANCTGATCNAGATCATTGAGNAGCTCTTCNGCNTAGTCNGTNATTTTTAAAAACCANTGNGGNATTTTNCGNCGNTCCACCAATGCNCCTGAGCGCCAGCCACGGCCNTCNATNACTTGTTCATTGGCCAGTACNGTTTGNTCAACGGGGTCCCAATTNACTTCNGCACTTTTCTTGTAGACCATGCCTTTTTCATAAAGCTTTAAGAAAAACCATTGCTCCCAGCGATAATATTCTGGATGGCAGGTGGCAAGCTCTCTATCCCAGTCGTAGCCGAATCCCAAGCGAATAAGCTGATTGCGCATATAGTCTATATTGTCATTGGTCCAGTTGGCGGGTGGGACTTCGTTTTTAATGGCGGCATTTTCAGCGGGCAGTCCGAAGGCATCCCAGCCCATGGGTTGCAGCACGTTTTTGCCCTGCAATCGTTGGAAGCGGCTAATTACGTCACCGATGGTGTAATTACGCACATGTCCCATATGCAGCCGACCGCTGGGATAGGGGAACATGGACAGGCAATAGAACTTCTCTTTACTGGCATCTTCGGTGACTTTAAAACACTTGGACTCTTGCCAACTGTTTTGGATTTTCTCTTCGATTTGACTGGGCTGGTACTGTTCTTCCATTGTTTTATGATTCGAGGTTGTTGATGAATAAAAGGGGCGTTTGCTTAGGGTAATTGTTCGCTATTATAGTCTTCAAGACTGGGACAAAAGGCTTAGTCTATCTTAGGCGAGTCTGATTGACTATTAATCTCGATCTTTTGTGGCTAGTCTGTAGAGTTTATGGCAGATATCTGTTTTATATTCGTTTTCTGGGGTTGAGAGTCCGTGCTTGTATTGAGGTATATCGCTAAATTGATGGTATTGCCGCCTTTTCTAAACCTTATTATTGGGTTTGTGGGGCTGCTGATATTGACACGCTACCCTCGATTGGGGCGGTCGCTGATAGCCGTATCGCTGTTGAGTATTTATTTAATGTCCACCGCGCTGGTGTCCAGTGGGCTGTCCACTCTGGGAGATATCTATGGCCCTGCAGATTTGGCCCGTGCTGCCCAGTGCCAGGCGATAGTCATCTTGAGTGGTGGGACTAACGAGTACGCGCCGGAATATAACGAGGGCCAGACCAGTGGTATATCGTCACTAGTTCGTGTTCGTTATGGGGTAAAGTTGGCCAGGGAATTGGACCTACCTATATTGGTTACTGGTGGAATAGGTTTTGGTGCTGATCGTGAAGCTCGATTACCTGAAGCGGAACTGATGGCGATTGCCATGCGAGAGCAGTTTCAGTTGCCGCCAAAATGGGTAGAAACCCAGAGCAGAAACACCTATGAAAACGGGACTCTTTCAAAGCAGGTTTTAGCCGCAGAAGGTATCAATAACATCGCCCTAGTGACGCAATCTTTTCATATGAGACGATCAGTGGAGGTGTTTGTGGGGCTGGGGTTTAATGTAGTTCCCGCGCCGACAGACTTTTATAGTTTCTTGGTGAACCCTTATTCTATTCAATCTTATATTCCGAAAATTAATAATTTCCAAGTGAGTGCGTCGGTGATGAGTGAGACCATCGGTCGGTTTTGGTATTGGTTAACGGGAGATACGGTAGAGCAAAGAGGTGAGATTGGTCAGTGTGTAGAAAAAACGGGAAGTAACTAAAAAAAGTAACCCACAGCTTCCCAGCTTGACCCCAAGGATTCAGCGGGTCTGTAGGCCGCATGTTTGGATGTTTTTCTGACATGATTATCCCATCATACCGCTTTATTTGGCGCAAACCTAAAATGCGCCACAAAGATAGGTTTATATGGCGCGAATGTATTTAGGTGAAAGTGCAGAAGGAAAAAATGCGATTGAAACCCAGATGATACTCAATCACAAAGCGGCAATCGAATTGTTAGTTGAGTCCGCGGCAGACGTCGGCTTTAACCGCTACACCATTTGCAATCTCCATGCATTGCTTTCTGAAAACCTGCTTGATTCCGCCGCCTGTGGGCGNTTGAGGGANCACNCNGTTGGTATTGNNGGNAGTGTNTTTCNNCCNTTGCANGGNGGNCNGNNNNTAAANNAATGTTTTGATGANGTTTTAATGAAAGCCNTTGCCATTGAAGANCCCTTTGAGCAGGCATTTTTCGCNATGGTTCAGTNACCCTACCTGCAACCTTTTGACGATGTTAATAAACGGGTATCGCGCCTAGCGGCCAATATTCCATTAATACGCGAAAACCTGAGTCCGCTATCGTTTGTTGACGTACCCGAGAAAGCCTACATTGATGGTTTGTTAGGGATCTACGAATTGAACCAGACTGATTTATTAGCTGATGTCTTCGTTTGGGCCTACGAGCGCTCATGCGCCCGTTATTCAGCGGTGCGCCAATCATTGGGGGAACCCGATCCGTTTAGATTGAGATANAGGGAACCTATTGCTNAATTGGTTNCAGAAATTGTGTTTGGCACCATGAATAAGAAAGAGGCGGTCTCTCATATAAAACGGAGTGCNGANCGAGAAATANCTGAACAGGATAGCANGCGATTTATAGAAATGGTTGAAACAGAGTTGATGAGTTTGCATGAAGGTAATATCGCCAGGTATCGGATAAAGCCATCCCAATATAAAAACTGGGTTAAGCAATGGAGTTAATGCAGTCGATTGCAGGTGACCTTATCCAGAAAAATAGGGGGATGTAATTTGTATTCCATCTACCAAACACAATATTTCGCCTGGCAATTAACACGCCGCCTCCCCTCCGATGATGAAGACAAACTCACCGGTGCCATTATGGATGTCCAAATTGATCTTAACTCTCACCAGATTGATGCGGCTCTATTTGCGTTTCGGAATCCACTGAACAAAGCGCATACCACTTGTGCAGACGTTTACACCCTCCAGTGATGAGCAGCACCTGTATCAACTGGTATCAGAGTACCTTCATAGGCCTGAGCTGAATCGCCGCAAAACTAACATCCTGGTGGAAGACAAGCTATTGTTCACAATCTGATGGCAAATNGTTTGAATTATATTAAATAAATAAACTATAAGTATATTTATTTAATAATATATTGGATTTATGATGGGTTTTAACTAATAGTAGTCTGTAGATATACTTTTTATTTATTTATGGGTGGAATTTCAAACTACTGTTTGAGCTGGATGATATTCAGGTGTTTTGATGTGAGTTTTATGTATATGCAGACCGACAGACCTCCAGCAACCAAGATTAACCGTGTACTCAGCCAATGCCCTGCTGGTGTGCCGATGACCAGCGGGTGGCTCGCTTCACTGCAAGTTTCTCCTCAATTGTTACAGACCTATAAACGAGGAGGTTGGTTGACGCCACTGGGTAGAGGGGCCTGGATGCGGGCCGGTACGGAACCGAGTATGGCTGGATCCATATTTGCTCTGCAGCGACAGCAGCTAATAGTTTACCCAGCGGCACGGACGGCNCTGGAGCTNCAAGGGCGAGCGCACTACCTGTCAGTTGGGGAAAATCCAGTGCTACAGCTCAGTATCGAGTCAAACAAAAAATTGCCTTCCTGGTTTAACCGTCAACCCTTTGCGCGTAATTTGCGGATACTTAATGCTAGCGCGCTGTTTAGTCCGGTCTTCGCAAGNNTNTCCGANTGGCATACAGAAGAATTGANNTTAAAAATCAGCTCNCCCGAACGCGCNATGTTGGAATATTGCTATTTGTTGCCGAAGTACGCNGATTTTGAGGAAGCAAGGCAATTGATGGAAGGGCTGACCACTTTGCGCGCCCAACTGCTGCAAAGCACACTTCAGGCTTGTAAGTCAGTCAAAGCAAAGCGGCTGTTCCTGGCATTAGCGAGCACTGTTGGTCACAAATGGTATGACGATCTCAATTTGGGATCTATCGATCTTGGTGTAGGCAAGCGCAGTATTATTAACAGTGGCTACCTGCATCCAGAATTTGAAATAACCGTACCCAAAACATGGGTGGACTCATGAAAGAGGGGTATCAAAGACAAGTCAGCCTACTGTTGGATGTCTTGCCCATCGTTGATAGGGCAAAAGTGTTTGCTTTAAAAGGTGGCACCGCGATCAACTTTTTCTTCAACGATTGCCCCAGATTATCTGTAGATATCGACCTGCACTACTTGCCACCACATAGCAGAGACGATGCATTACAGGATATTCGGAAGAATATGGAAGCTATTAAATTGGAGGTCGAGAAGTCACTGTCAGGCGTAAAGATGACCATTGACCCAAAGACCTTTAATGCTCAGGTTCAAAGTGCGAAGGCACTGATAAAAATTGAACCGAATACCGTGATACGTGGGACTTTGCTAGAGCCGGTAGAAATGCCCTTATGCCTATCGCTAGAACAAGAGTTTAGTAGAGGGATGAATATAACTTGCTTAGCAAAGGCGGAATTATATGCAGGAAAACTCTGCGCAGCTTTACAAAGGCAGCATCCCCGAGATTTGTTTGACACATTATTGTTTTTAGAGCAAGGGGAGGGTCTTAACAGGGACGCAGTAGATGCGTTTTTAATTTATTTAATCAGCCAGGGCAAACCCATCCATGAAATGTTAGCTCCTAACATCCACGACATGGAGCATCTTTACAATAGCCAATTTCTAGGAATGACAAAGATAGAGGTTAATTTAGATCGATTACGCGAAGTGCAAAGCTCCTTGCCGAGAAAAATCGTAACCGCGTTAACGGAACGGGATAGAGCTTTTCTTATTGGTTTTAA
>JAESQG010000279.1 GCA_016765265.1 Pseudomonadales bacterium
ACATCGATGTTTGTTCCGTTGATACTTTTGGTCACAATAGGGTAGAGCGTCTGGTTAATTAGCGTTGATTTGCCTGAGCCGGAGACACCNGTAATGCAGGTGAGCAAACCTACTGGTATATGCAAGTCAATTCCTTTTAGGTTATTACCTTTAGCTCCATACACGCTGAGTAAACGAGTCTCATCATAAATGCATATTTCTTCCGGCAGTGGGACTTTGCGTCTGCCTGAGAGGAATTGCCCCGTGATTGAGTTTTTACATTTGGTTATATCTTGGAAGGTTCCCGTGGCAATAATTTCGCCTCCATGGACTCCAGCACCAGGACCAACATCGATAATGTGATCCGCACTTCGAATTGTATCCTCGTCGTGTTCCACCACTATTACGGTGTTTCCCATGTCTCTTAGATGAGTTAAAGTTTTTAGCAGCCGTTCGTTGTCTCGTTGGTGCAGACCGATCGATGGTTCATCCAAGATATACATAACGCCAACTAGGCCTGCGCCTATTTGGCTGGCCAACCGAATTCTTTGAGCTTCTCCGCCGGAGAGGGTGTCTGCGCTTCTATGTAGGGTAAGGTATTCGAGACCGACATTTACTAAAAACTTAAGTCTATCTTGTATTTCCTTAATGATCTTTTTAGCAACTTCTCCGCGAGAACCTTCAAGTTCTAATGAGCTAAAATAATCATATGCATCTTTAATCGAATATTGCGTTAATTCCGGCAGAGTCTTTTCTCTAATGAAAACATGGCGAGCGTTTTCGTTAAGACGAGTGCCGTGACAATCTTGGCAAGTGGAGTAAATAATATACTTACCTAAATCCTCTCTCACCGCTTGGGATTCAGTTTCTTTATAACGCCTTTCCATGCTAGGGATTACGCCCTCAAAAGGGTGTGACCTTGTGATAATGTCGTCTCGATCATTGAGGTAGTGGAAGTTGATTTCTTCATTTTCACTACCATACAGAATGATGTTTTGTATTTTATTGCTTAGTTTTTTAAAAGGTTGGTTGATATCAAATTTAAAATGCTTTGCCAATGAAGTCAGCATCTGAAAATAGTAGACGTTGCGCCTATCCCAGCCTCTGACCGCTCCCTCCGACAAGCTGTGTTCATCGTTAGTAACGATGCGGTTAGGATCAAAAACCTGGCTAGATCCTAATCCGTCACAGTTGGAGCAAGCACCGCTTGGGTTGTTAAATGAGAATAAGCGAGGTTCGAGTTCTGGCAAGCTGTGTTTGCAGCTAGGGCANGCATATCGAGAGGAAAACAACAGTTCTGGTATGGGGCTATCAACATCGAGACTAGATGCGATCGCAATACCATCACTCAAATCTATAGTGGTTTCGAGTGAGTCCGCCAGTCTTGTTTTAAGGTCTTGACGTACTTTAAACCGATCGATGATAACTTCAATGGTGTGTTTTTTATTCTTGTGCAATGCAGGTGCTTGATCTAAGTCTGTTACGTTGCCATCAATTCTAGCGCGCACATAACCTTGTGCCGATAGTTCTTCAAGGGTGCCTAAGTGCTCTCCCTTTTTATCTTGGATTATGGGTGCAAGTAACATTATTTTCGAGCCTTCGGGTAGCTCAAGTATTTGGTCTACCATTTGGCTAATGGTTTGAGCCTCGAGTTTGATGCCGTGAGTTGGGCACTGGGGCTGGCCTGCTCGAGCATAAAGAAGACGCAAATAATCATATATTTCAGTGACNGTGCCCACAGTGGATCGNGGGTTGTGTGATGTTGATTTTTGTTGTATCGAGATGGCTGGNGATAAGCCTTCAATGTGATCAACATCAGGCTTTTCCATAAGGGATAGGAATTGTCTCGCGTAGGTGGANAAGGACTCTACATAACGTCTTTGGCCCTCAGCGTANAGGGTATCGAAAGCTAAAGANGATTTTCCAGAGCCTGAAAGGCCGGTAATAACAACAAATTTATCGCGGGGAATCTCGATATCAATATTTTTAAGATTGTGAGTTCGCGCACCGCGGACAATAATTTTATCCATACAGGTATAGACTCTACTAGGCTCAATTCTTTCTAGAGTCGAACAGTATACAAATATACAGTGTTTTCAGGCAATTGTTTGTACGGACATATCTTTATAGGTGGTCTTTCGCCCAGTTTACTGCTTGCAGTCGATTGCTCGCATTTATTTTTTTAAAGATATTATAAACGTGAGTTTTTACGGTATGAGGGCTTAAATTTAGGGTGCTTGCTATATCGGTGTTTTTAGCGCCTGTTCCCATTATCTTGAGTACTTCGACTTCACGATTGGTGAGTTCTTCGCAGCGAGTTGAAGAGCTTTTACCTACCGATCTTGCCTGGCGAACATATTTTGCAATTAGCTTTCGGGGCAACCATATTTCACCTTCAAATATAGCGGTGATGCCTCTGATGACTTCTTCTTCGTGAGCTTTATGGAGGAAGACGCCATTGAGTATTGGCCAAGATGCTATTTGTTCTAGGTTAGCTTGCTCTTCAAGGTTGAACACTACCGCATGGTATCTCGCATCGCCATTGCGGTGATCTTCAATTGTTCTGAGACACTGCTCAAGATTGGCGTTTTGAGCGTCTATCAGGAATAGTAGATCCCCTAAGGTACGTTCCAGGCTTGTATCTAAAGTGTCGACTGCAATATTCGTGAAAAAATCGGCAACATCGTCCGTAATCTCACATTGAAATGGTGATGACATGTCGATATATTTAGCCAACAAAGTATTCTGCAAATGTTGGCTACCAACTATGATTACTTTTTGTGTCTTATTGCTAGGCATTAAGGGGTCCATCCCCAAGGTGAGAGCTATTTAATGTAGTGGGCGTAACAACGGTGCCATGGCATGGATGGAGGCAACTGTTACATGTAGTCGTATTGATTAGGCGCTAGCTTCATCAATACTGGGTTATCGTGATCAACCGATAAAGAAAATGGTGAGGTCTCTTTTAGGGTTACCCTTAGAGTCCCGCTCCCTATCCTTAAGCGCCGATTTTAACATCATTCCGTTATGACTTCAATTTATTAAACATCTGAAAGTCCATAGATTTTGTTATATAAAAATAGTAATGAAATCTATAAGTTTAAGGAGACCTTACGAGGTATTGATTCTCGATATACCGACCAATTACTTATAGACTGCGGAAGCTGGTGGTACTGATTGAATAATAAGGAAGTATTATTAAAGTATCTAGTACTACTTATAGTTGCTAAAATTCGCGCTCGATTTTTAGGAAAATTTGCTGCGAATATATGGAACTCTCTAACTCAACGGTAATGACATCTGGTGAAAGGTTGGCTACTTTCTCCTTGGCGAGCTTAATTTCACTACGTATGCTCGGGTTATTTATGATAATGCCCGTGTTTTCTCTTTACGGAGGGGAGCTTGATGGGGCCGGTCCGGCATTGATAGGGCTTGCTATCGGCATTTACGGGTTGACCCAGGCAATATGTCAAATACCCTTTGGGTTATTATCTGATCGTATTGGTAGAAAACCAGTTATTTATGGCGGTCTAGTTTTGTTTGCCATTGGCGGTGTTGTAGCGGCTCAAGCGGAGACTATTTATGGAGTCATTCTGGGACGTGGTATCCAGGGTGCCGGAGCGATTGCTAGCGCAATTATGGCGTTATTAGGAGATGTTACACGAGAAGAAAATAGAACAAAGGCGATGGCTATTATGGGAATGAGCATCGGTGTTTCATTCTCATTAGCATTAGTGCTTGGCCCTATAATCACCAGCTTTGTTGGGCTGTCAGGATTGTTTTGGATCACTACAGCCATGGCCCTGGTGGGCATCGGTATTTGCTACTGGGTAGTGCCTAATCCGGTGACTAGAATTGTACATAGAGATTCTAAAGCAGAAGTGAGTGAATTAAAAAAGGTATTAAGGCATAGAGAATTGTTGCGCCTAGACATCGGCATATTTTTGTTGCACTTGGTAATGACCGCTTGCTTCGTCGTATTACCGTTGGTCTTGGTTAATCAATTACACTTGGATATTCAGAAGCACTGGCTTGTGTACTTACCTATTTTAATCACTTCCTTTGTAGCGATGGTGCCGCTAATGATATTTGCTGAGCGGAAGAAAAAAATTAAAGAGGTTCTTATTCTGGCGGTATTTTTGCTGATGTTAGGTTTGCTCGGCCTGTTTTTGTTACATGATAAATTATGGACTCTTTGTTTGGCGTTGTTTGTATATTTTATGGCCTTCAATTTGCTGGAAGCCATGCTGCCTTCCTTGGTGAGTAAGATAGCACCGGCGGGAAGTAAAGGAACTTGTATGGGGGTGTATTCGAGTGCGCAGTTTTTTGGGGCATTTGCCGGAGGTACTATGGGTGGCGTGGTGTATGGGATCTGGGGTGCTGGTATGGTATTCCTGTTTGGTGCCGGGTTAATGATTATCTGGTTATTCGTTGCCTTATCAATGGAGCAACCCCGGTTTTTGCAGTCCTATTTGTTGAAACTAGATAGCGCTCTGCATGTGAATGCTGAGCAACTGTTGCATAGATTGCTTGCCGTGGTGGGTGTTGAAGAAGCTGTTGTCATTACCGAGGAAAATGTGGCTTATCTTAAAGTCGATAAGCAGTCTTTAGATTATTCATCTCTTCAAAAACTGGCTACAGTGAATTTAGCGCCGAAATTAGACTAAATTGGGAAAGGCAGTCAATCTCTGTTTGTGAATTGTTATTGATAGGAGTTGCTGGTTGATCTACATTCACGTAACTTATATGAGTAGTAGTAGTTAAATGATAGCGGCAATTAAATGAGATATTAGCGTCACTGCTACAATGCCTCAAAAAGGAAAATGCCGAAAAACTTTGTAAAAATGAGGAAGCGATATGGCCAGTCGGGGCATAAATAAAGTCATTTTGGTGGGGAATCTTGGAGAGGATCCTGAAACTCGCTATATGCCTAATGGTAATGCGGTGACCAACGTTACGCTTGCCACCAGTGTTACTTGGAAAGATCAATCTGGTCAAATGCAAGAAAAAACGGAATGGCACAGAGTGGTGTTTTTCCGGCGCTTGGCAGAGGTTGCGGGTGAGTACTTAAAAAAAGGCAGTAAAATTTACGTTGAAGGCCGGTTGCAAACGAATAAGTGGCAGGATCAAAGTGGAAACGATCGTTACACTACGGAGATTGTTGTTAACGAAATGCAAATGCTAGATAGTCGTGGGGGTGGTGGCGGTGATCAAGGTTATGATGGGTTTCAGCAACAAGGTTCTCAGCAGAATCAGGGGTTTCAACCACCGCCAACCCAAAATCAATCAACGCAGCAGTCAACCCAAAATCAATCAACACAGCAGTCAACACAACAAAGCCCACAGCCCGCCACGGCGGATGGTGGTGTTGCTCAAGGGTTTGACAGCTTTGATGACGATATACCTTTTTGAATATTTGGTATCATCGTGAAACAAATACATTGATAAATAAAAGAGGTCGATTTTACCGACCTCTTTTATTTGAGTTTGCCAAGGCTGAGAGTGTGTTTAAAAATGCATAACAAGGCCCGCGAAAGCGCCTTTATCAACGTCAGCGTCCCCTGCTTTGTCCAATCCGATTTCTAGTTTCCGAATTCCTGCAAAGATATCAGCACGATCCATTAGCTTATATTCAATTCTAACGCTAATCTCGAAATACCGATCGGCATCATTAAAGGTAACCACTCCCGGTGCGTAGTATAGATCCCCTCTGAGGCTTATTAGGTTAGCGGCGGCTAAGGTGTGACGTAGAAAACCACCCAAGGCCAACGCTGCACCATTGGTACTACTGTTATTAAAATAAATGAACTTGCCACCCACTCCACCTTTTCGTAGCCCTAAGGCCGCCTTAGAACCACCGTTTATAAACAACCCGATGCCGCCAAGGTCACCATCATCTTCATGATGTAAAAAATCGGCACTCAAGTTCAAATCATTACGCTGCAGCGAGGTTGCGTATTGCAACCGGACTGAATCATTACTTAGGCTCGTGTCGAGACTTTCGCTCAGCGCGCTATTGCAAACTAATAGAGTGGATAGTGATAAACTAAGTGTAGCTGTTGTTTTGCGTAGCATGCTGTTGATCCTCATTTTTTCATTGGATATAGTGTAGTGATAAATAATGACGACTATCATAGCCGGAATGAAGAGCCTCGAGAAATTTTTTTGGGCTATTTGCCTTTCCAAAATATTTGAGAAACCTCCGTAATCTTCTAATCTAAAACGAATACTTCTAATCTAAAACGAATATATAAATGAAGTTCTATAGCTGTAATCTGTTTTGGCGACCCCTACTGGTGGTTTGCGATCGTGGGTAGTTTTGAGGGCAAGCTTCAAATTAATAGTATTACTTAATTTGATGTTAAGGGAAAAATCGTTAAGGGCTTCCAGATCGCTGAATTCATTCATTCTTGGCTGAAGGTAAAGAGTATTAAGAAGATTAATTTGATCGTTCAGATTATGTTTATAAACGAAGTAAAAGTTAGCGCGCCAAAACTCTTCAGCATTTTCCTGAGCTATTTTCTCATGAAGAAAAAAAACGCCAGTGCCTAGGATCAACTTTACATCTTCTTTATCGCGCAAATTAAACCGACCTCCATAACCCACTAGCGAGCGTTGCGAAAGTCTTTTGAAAGGGTTGCTTTGATTTTGTACGAAATATTCGCTGGCCCAACTGGGCCTGTGTAGTTTTACGTAGCGAAAATGAAAGAAATCGCTGTCGGTGTTGGTCTGATCGAAGGATGTGCCATATTCTCGACTGGCTATCATAAGTGCCCTATGGGGGCCAGATTTGAAAATTCCTTTTGCGCCAATATCAAAAGATTCTTTCTCAGAATTGCCAGATTTCCCATCGATACTAGCTTGAAATTGCCCACTCAAACCGTTCTTTACCGGAGCCAAGCGTTCGTTTTCGATATTATTAATCGCAAAGCCAGGGACGCAAACAATCAAGTTAAATAAAAGGGCGATAAAACTTTTACGCATAGTATGGTGTCTCAGTAGTGGCGAAAGGTTCAACCTAAAGCCCTTGAATTATGAGCTTCGTTTTTAAGTGGTGGATTATAGCGAGACTGGAAGCACAGTACAGTAATGGCTACAAAATCGACTATTATTAAAATATTAAAGAGATTGATGAAAAGAAAGTAGCTGACAAATAAAGTTTACAAGTCCTGCTCAGTTAGAGACCATAGGCGCCGCTGCAGTGTCTGTCTTTGGCTAGTAATTTAAAAAACAAAGTTAAAGGATTTATTAGAGTAATTAATGTTCAAAATAAAATGGTAAATTTTGATCGGCACATTGAGCTATTTGGCCTTTGTTCTTGCGAATATTCCTACCAGCTTTGTGGTCAACCAAGCGGGGGCTTATGTAAAACAACAGGATATCGCTATAGGCGAAGCTACAGGCACGGTCTGGAATGGCGCGGTTACTTTGCTTGCAAAACATAATGATAATAAATTGCCGCCGATCTCGATGTCTTGGCGATTACAGTTATTGAAGATATTGATTTTTCAGCCACCATTTCATTATCAGATTAATGGAGTGGGGTTTCAGTTGGAAGGTGACCTTGGCATCACCCCTCGTATGGTCTCAATAGCAAATACTGAGGGCCAGTTGAGCTCATCCTTAATTAATAATTTTACTAAGGCTGAAGGCGTAGAGATTAGCGGACAAGTAGAATTGAAAGATTTAAACCTGACAATTAATTTTCTTGGTAGGGAAACAGCTGACGCAGAGGGCGAATTGTACTGGGGAGGGGGGGAAGTGGTATACAAGCAAGGTAGCCATCCTATATCGATTGATTTCCCAGCGGTGAAAGGGGTGTTTTCTCATAATGAAGGCAGTCTCGAGTTAAAGATAGCGGATGCGGCCGAGGGCAAAGTGATAGGTAACATTGAAATTGCCCCCACAGGGTGGGCGAAAGTGTCAGTAATGAAACGTGTGCTTGAAATGGCCGGACAGATGAATGTTGGGAAGAATGGTGACAAACCGTTAATTGAAGTGCAACAAAAATTGTTCTAGCTGCAACGAAAACATTTGGCAGCAACATATAGCGTTTGCAGGTTTCGTTATACCGCGAGCAAAAATAATTTGGGATAGTGGCAGGTGTTTAACACAATGAGTTTTATCTTTGTGTAGAATAAATGTCGGTCAAAAAGTGGCTCTAATTTAGAGCATAGCAATCGACTCAAGGCAGTTTGTTAGTTATTGATTCTTTTAAGATTACTAATAAGCCAAATCTGTTAAGCCTGAACTAATTGAGCTAATGTTTTAGAACGGGAGTTGGCTTCATGTTCTGGCGCGTGTTTGATTGCAAAGCAATTAATTGATTAACATATGAGCATAGTTAGAAGAAATTATGAAAAATAATTTGGGTCTCAGGAGAGTGGGGTGACCTCGCAGCAAAAAACAACAACAGATGCTTGGTTAGACCGAGGAGTGGGCCTCGTTTGCTTAGGACTAGTCTTGGTTATTAGCTATAGCCTGGCGAACATGACCTGGTTTATTTTTGAAGGAGCAGTTGAGCCGAAAATCGGAGCTGTTGAACCGATGATGATGGAAAGTGGCAGCCAAGCTGTATCGAATATAAGCCTCGCGGCTATACGTCGTTGGCATCTTTTTGGTGAAATAGGAAAGCAAGCACCGGAAACGGTCACAAAAGTAAACAAAGAGGTGAGAGCACCGGTTACCCGTTTGCCTTTGATACTTAACGGTGTTTTTCGAGCAAGAGTAGAAGTGCGGTCCTCTGCTATTGTCTCAGAAAAAGGTAAAACCGGAAAACTTTATAAGGTGGGTGATAAGCTTCCTGGAAATGTCACATTAGAAACGGTCTATGGGAATCGAATTATCCTAAATCAAAATGGCCGGCTTGAGACTCTACACTTTCCTAAAACCACGAGCTCAGGATTAGCCCGTACTAGTAGCAAGCGTGCGACAAAAAAGAAATCAAGAAAATCGCGCCGTGCAGCGAAAAATTCCTCCAGAAGAGAGATTATTAAGAACCCGAAATCGCGTCTAGGGAAATTGGTTAACCAAGGGCGATTACCCTCTCCTGGAGAGTTAGTGAGTAGCATTAACGCAGATGTTCAATCCGATGTTGGGGTTGCACTAAGGGAGCTGGGGGTTGAAGTAATTCCTATGGCCGATGGTGGTGGCTATAAAGTGGGGGCAGCCGCACCGATGGCTATGTTAAAGACTGTTGGTTTAAAGCCGAATGACAAAGTGCTTTCTGTTAATGGGCAGATGTTGGGTGATATTGAGCGCGATAGATACATGTTTGAGGAGCTTGCAACGAACTGTGAAGGTGATGTGAGCGTGGAGATAGAGCGTGGTCCTAGGCGCTTTACCGTGAATGTGCCTTGTATGTAAGTGCCGCACATTAAAAAAGATTAAAAAAGATTAAAAGAGTGGTATCAATGTTATTGAGTAAGTCAAAAAGCAAGAATCGTGCATATGGGAAGACCAGTTGGTTGGTCTTCCTTGTTTGTGTTTCATTAATGTTTAGTCGCGTTAGTTTAGCGGAAGATCAAACATGGAAAGTGAATCTTAAAGATGCCGATATTCGCGCTTTTATTACTCAAATATCAGACATCACGGGGCGTAGTTTTGTAGTCGATCCAAGAGTTAAAGGCAAGGTTACCGTAATCTCCACCACTAATATGACTGAAGATGAGGTTTTTGAATTATTTCAGTCGGTGCTTAATGTCCATGGTTATGCCGCCGTTCCCTCGGGAAAAATACTTAAAGTGGTGCCTAACACTGGCGCCAAACAAGATACCATCCGTTTTGCACAGGATGCGAAATCACGAGGTGAGGAGTTGATTACCCAGGTTATACCTGTAAAAAACACACCTGCAGTGGAGTTAGTTCCTATATTGAGACCCATGGTGCCCCAATACGGCCACCTCGCCGGGGTATCTTCTGCCAATGCGCTGATTATCAGTGATCATGCAGAGAATATTAAACGGATCATACAAATAGTAGAGCGGTTAGATGGCGCCGAAAGCGAAGAAATCGAGGTGATACAACTAAAAGAAGCGTGGGTCGGTGACGTGGTGGATCTGTTAGAGCGTTTGACTCCCGTTGTGACAGGTAAGGGTAAATCAAAGAACAGATCGGCTCGCGTCAGGGTTGTCGCTGATGAGCGTACCAATCGGCTTATCGTTAAGGGGGAGAAGTCAGCACGAGCAAGAATCAGTGAGTTAGTGCGGAAATTGGATCAGCCTTCTCAGCACACCGGTACCACTCGAGTGATTTATTTAAGGCACGGGGATGCAGTAAAAGTAGCCGAGGTGTTAAAAGGTTTAATGACGACTACCAAGAAAAGAAGGAAGGGCGCAGGCAAAAAAGACACAACCCAAGAAGAGGTGAATATCCAGGCTGTCGAAACCTTAAACGCATTGGTGATCCGGGCAGAACCTTCAGACTTGAAAGATATTGAAGATATTGTTCGGCAATTGGATGTGCGTCGAGCGCAGGTGTTAATTGAAGCGGCGATAGTAGAGGTCTCTGGAGATGTATCAAAATCATTAGGAGTTCAATGGGGGGTGCATGATAAATCCTTTAGTCAACCTCTGGTAGGCGTCAATTTTAATAACGCAGGCGTAAGTCTAAATAGTGTCATCGCGGCACTAAATGACTCAACAGCGGCAGCCGGAGCCGGTTTTCAGAATGGCATAACCTTGGCTGGCGGCGAACGCAGTTCCGATGGGGCAAGGAGCTTTGGCGTTCTTATACAGGCGCTGGCTAATGCCTCCAATACTAACCTGTTATCTACACCCAGCATCATGACCCTAGATAACGAAGAAGCAGAAATTGTAGTAGGGCAAAATGTACCCTTCATCACCGGTACTTCCACCAGTGGTTCGAGTACCACCAGCAACCCTTTTCAAACTATATCTCGAGAAGATGTAGGCTTGACCTTAAAGGTAATACCACAAATTAATGATGGAGATGTGATTCGTTTGAAGGTGGAGCAGGAAGTGTCTGCGGTGGTGCCCACGGTAGAAGGCATTAAATCTGCAGATTTGATTACCAGCAAACGATCAATTAAAACCACCATTCTGGTGGACAATGGGAAGACGATTGTACTGGGAGGGTTGATTCAGGATGACTTTACCGATTCAGAAAGTAAGGTGCCGCTGCTGGGCGATATACCGTTTTTTGGACGTTTGTTTAAGAGTACCCAGCGTAAGCGCGTGAAACGAAACTTACTGGTATTCTTAACGCCCACTATTGTGCGTGATGCTAAAACGCTGCAAGCTGTCACTAGTCGCAAATACCAACATCTGCGTGAGCTACAGTTGGACGTTGATGAGTTAGGTAGATTTTCTTTATTTAAGGAGGAGAAACCAGAGCTTCCAGAAAAAATTGTCGATTTGCATCCCCCACTGTCCCCAACTAGAATCCTCCGAACACTCCATACTGGTGCAAAGGCCAGTGATCTCCAGTGGGAAGCGAAGAC
>JAESQG010000280.1 GCA_016765265.1 Pseudomonadales bacterium
ACCACGCTACAAACTGGTTCCATGTGCCAGGGTAATCTCGCCCCGATCTTAAGTTCTTCGAAGGCCTGTTCATCACTACATATTGACATAGGTGGAGCTAAAGGGATACTCCGTACAAATAGACAGTAGAAGTAGACAGTAGAAACGGATAGTAGAAATGGCGAATACGGATAATAAAAACCTGGTAGAAAATAGAATTTCTAAAAGAAATTTGTTAAGACTGAGCGCTAGTTTTTCCGCTACTCACAGTGAGCAAACCCAGTGTATCATTTGTGATTTTTGTGAAGAAGGAATGTTTTTTACTTTCGGAGAAGGACTTTCAGAGGCTCAAATTGGAAGGGATTGTGAGCAGAGAATCGGGAGTTCGGCCATTATCGAGTTTCGACATCAAGGTAGTTCTTATACATTTGAAGGTGCTGTGGTCAGGGAATTGGAAAATGCAATAGCCATCAAATTCTTGGACAATACCAAAAGCAATTAAAGGGCGTCACTCTACACCACAATTATAAGGAGTTGCTGGTTGGTTGTGAGACCTTGATTTGTGATCAGATGAGTCCGCTACTGGAAGATGTATTTAAAACTGTCAACAAAGGAATGGTTAAACTAGCAGAAGTGGCAGGTAGTGATAAAGAGCAAAATCAAATTTTGGATTACATGTTAACACTAGATCGCCAAAAAACTGCAACAATTGATCATTACAAAAGTAGGGTGGTTAATGGTGTACGAGGTCTGACGGATAAGGATGCAGTGGACAAGACCGCGCCGTTCAACCCACTACCAGAATCTAAATTGTCTATAGTAGATAAGGATGATTTCGAGCATTGGTTGAGTATCAAAGTGATGATTGGCCGGGCGGATATTAAATACCGGGACAGCTTGATCTATCTGCAAATGCGAGTGGAATCTTTAGTGGAGAAAAAGGCGGATAGGATTGAAAACCCCATGGCTCCAAGTGCGATTTGTTATGCTTTTGGTGAGGTGATACATCGGTTCAATTTTAGCAGTAAAGTAGAAAAGTTTATCTATCGAACGTTTGANGATAAGCTCGTAAATCATCTAGATGTGCTCTATGAAGAAATNAATGATTTGCTAAGAGATCACGGTATATTGCCAAAGCTGGAGTTGTCCTCCCACAATGCCAAAAACCGAGTTGTGAAGAAAAAGGAAGGAAAAGAGGAAGTACAAAAACAGGAAGCAAGGAAACAGGGAGTACAAGATCCAAGATTACAAGGTCCAAGATTACCAGAAGGGCCACAGTCCAATAGTGAATCCAATAGTGAATCCAATAGTGAACCCAGCAGTAATACCGCGGCTGATATCGAGGGTCCGAGTCAGATTCCGAGTAAAACGGACAATGCCCAAAAAAGTGATGTATCGAGTGAGAGTCATTGCACTCAAACTGAATCAGGTAGATTAATGCACTCGGTACAAAACCTATTGCGTGTTAGAAAGGTATCTTGCGATACCGATGCAACTTCGGAAAATCGAACTATTGGCCCATTACGGGGCATGCCTCCAGAGCAAATTGCTAGCAACACGCTTCAAAATACACAATATATTGACCAAGTAATGACTAGTTTTAAAGAAGACATCGGTCACTATTACGATTTGCTGAATCAATTTGAAGACAGAAGGGGCGGACCTGGGGAACAATCAGATATGGGGCTAGGCGTGTTGCGCGAACTGTTCCTAGCGGCTGATTCGGACAGCTCACTGGGCATACCCGAGATTAGTGATAAGGAAAGTGAAATCATCGAAATTACAGATGGCTTGGTAAATTCCATTATTTCAAATACCTCAATTACCCACGAAGTGAAGCCATTTTTATCCAAGCTACGATTGCCGTTATATAAGGTGTTATTGCAGGACACTGGGCTGATCGATGTTGAGGGCCATCCAGTACGCAAGTTCATTGACGGTATTGCTGAGGTGCCGTTAGAAAAAGGTCGGTTGCCTGTGGAGTATCAGGATTTTCTAGATGAGGGTGTGAACAAGGTTGTACAGCACTTCGATGGGAATCTGGATATTTTCGCTGAACTAGCTGAAGCCCTAGAGAGTAAGTTGCTAGGCCGAGACAAACTGTACCAACGCAATTTAGTGCGAGTCGTTGAACTTTGCGAGGGTAATGCAAAAATCGAAAACGCAAAAGAGTTGATAGGAAAGGGAATTGATAAACACTATGGAGAGGGTAAGAGTATCCCAAAATCTGTATTAGAATTACTGCAGCTGGGATGGATGGATCTAATGCGGTTTGTTCTCTTGCGGAAGGGGCAAGAGAGTGACCACTGGGCAAAGGTGGTGTCTACCTTCGATAGTCTGGCAAGGTTAATAAATGGTGATTTTGAGGGAGATGAAAACGAAACAAGAATTGCAAAACAGATTATGGGGACTGTACGTGCGGGATTACAAAGTATCAACGGTTTAGAAGCGTGTGAGTCTGTTTTGCTTGTATTAGAAGAACATATGTCCGTGGAAGGGCGCGGATTAGTGCAGTGGGTTGACTATATACCGCAAAGTAGCGGCGTTCCGTCAGATGTGGAAGTAGCGGAGTCCGGCTACAAAATATTGTTGGAAACTGATGGCCCTAAGAATTTCTCATCCGTGGAAGCCCGTCAAATAGCCAAGAACTCGCTCATAGGGTGGATAAAAAGAGCAAAAAATATAGACCTAGAAATGCGTGTAGAATTTAGCTCAAATGGTGTTGATGGGAGTGTTTCATCGGAGAATTTACAGGAGCAGAAAAAGGTTGGCCATCTCGCTTGGATTGGTTCAGACAAAAATAAATTTGTATTCGTAAATGATCAAGGTCTTCGATTAAAAGAGCTAGATTTACAATCCTTTGCCATTCTTTTGTACAACAAATCTGCAATCGTTTTGGATTCGGAGAAGATTGGGGCAGTAGCCCAGGGCCTAGAAAAGATGTCTCATGATCTACATCAGCGGATGATATACGAATCCACTCACGATCTGTTAACGGGTTTACTAAATCGAAAGGAATTTGAAAAAGAAATTGAAAGCGCAATTAGCAGCGCTAAACTACTTCAGTGCGCTCATCTGCTAGTTCATTTCGATCTGTCTCAATTCAAGGTTGTCAATTCTGCGGGAGGGCTAGCAGCGGGCGATCAGTTATTGAAAAACATAGCGCAGTTATTACAAACTGAGTCCCCGGAGGGGGTGATTATTGCTAGGCAAAGTGGTAATGAATTTGGGCTTCTACTATTGGAACATTCTGAAGAAAAGGGCTATCGCATTGTAGATAAACTATTGCAAGATATCCTTGAATATCGCTTTGAATGGCAGTCTGATTTGTATCATGTGGGTGCCAGTGTTGGNCTTCTGGAAATTAATGACCAAAGTNANGAGTTAAAGCATGTATTGAAAGGGCTAGTTGGCTGCTGTCGTAAGGCCTTGGAATCAGGTGGTAATAGAATAGTTTCCTATGTACTAGATGATCTAGACTTAAAAAATGATTCGGCGGTGGCGTTAATTTCCCTAGTCAATATAGCGATTAATGAAAATAAACTGCGATTGCGCATGCAACGCATAGAACCCATCAGTGCTGCTATTAGCAATCCATTGCCAAACTATGAAATCTTATTGTCCGCCTTAGATGGAAAGGGTAATCCAATCCCACCAGGAGAATTCGTCAGTATTGCCGAGCGCCATCATCGCATGAATATAATCGATCAATGGGTTGTTCGGAATACTTTTGACTGGATTATTCAAAACCCTAATTTATTCAAAAGTATAGGCACAATATCCATTAATTTATCGGGCCATTCATTAAATGATGAAAAGCTGCTACATTTTCTGTTTCAAGAACTTGCCACTAAAAAGGTTCTTAAGGAAAGAATATGTTTTGAAATTACTGAGACCCTTGCGGTTAATAACCTAGACAATGCCGTTGATTTTATGACGGAGATGAGAAATATAGGCTGTAAGTTCTCCCTTGATGACTTTGGATCGGGTATGTCTTCCTACACCTATCTTAAAAAACTACCCGTAGAAACGTTAAAAATCGACGGCTCCTTCGTAAAGAATATTGCGGATGATCCCATGGATTTAGCGATCGTTAAATCTATGAATGATACCGCTCATTTAATGGGTAAGAAAACCGTTGCGGAATTTGTTTCGAGCAAGGAAATCCTTGAAAAGTTGGTGGAAACCGGGGTCGATTATGCCCAAGGCTACTATATTGAAGAGCCCCGTTGGCTTGATGAGTGGCGGCCTGCGTAGTTTCGTTTCTTAGCCTTGCTTATCATTATGCCAGTGACCCCTCAACCACGTTTATTGATTCTAAAACGTTTACTGATTCTAAAACATGTAGTGATTCTAAAACATTTACCGATTCAATAGATTAGCTGTAGATGATAAGCTAAATTGATATAGTATGTGCGCATATTCAAAAACAATAAAAGGTCGATTATGACGGTTGTTGAATTCCTCTCTTCCCTGGCCAAAAAAGACATTCGTTTATGGGTGGAAGGCGAGAATTTACGTTTTAATGCACCAGATGAGGCTTTTACAACTGAAATTCGTGATGAAATCGTAGCTCGCAAATCAGAGATCATCATATTCTTATCCAGTGTTACAAAATACACCGATTCCGCCATCACTCTAGCACCTAGAAATAAACCGCTTAGCCTTTCATTTGCGCAACAACGACTCTGGTTGTTGGATCAGCTTGAGCCCGGTAGCGCCGCTTACAGTATGCCGGTGATCTTACGCTTAGAGGGCCCTCTTGATGTTGAGGTGTTACAGCAGGTGTTTGCGCGAATTGTGGAGCGACATGAGGTTCTTCGCACTCGGTTTGAGGTGGTGGATGGTTTAGCTGTTCAGGTTGTCGCGCCAGCTTCTTCTGATTGGCCTTTACCCGTAATAGATTTGAGAGGTTTAGACGAAGACAAACGAGGGTGTGAACTGAATGAGTTGATACAAGAGGAGGTATCAACCCCCTTTGACTTGTTAACTGGCCCCGTATTTCGAACACGATTGATTCATCTTGCTAGTTCTGATTCTAATCTTAGTGCTGAGACGATAGGCCAATTCGTATTGTTGGCCAATATGCATCATATAGTTTCCGATGGGTGGTCCATGGGTGTATTGGTGGAGGAGGTTGCCAGTTATTATGCGGCTTTAAAATCCGGCACCTCAGATTCACTGCCTCAGCTGACGATTCAATATGCGGATTATGCTTATTGGCAGCGTCAGTGGTTGCAGGGAGAGGTGCTGGAGCGGCAGCTGAGATATTGGGAAAAACAATTAGACGGGGTCGCGGTTTTAGCATTGCCCACTGATCATATTCGCTCTCCCATGGTGTCTAACAAAGGTGCTGAAGTGACCTTTGAATTGCCTGTTGCTTTAGCGGAGCAATTGGGGGTGCTAGCGTTAAAAAATGAAGCGACGCTGTTTATGTTATTGTTGGCAGCATTCAATGTCTTATTGCATCGGTACTCTTCTCAAGTGGATATTTGTGTGGGCAGCCCGATTGCTAATCGAAGTCGCACTGAGCTAGAGCCTTTAATCGGTTGTTTTGTAAATACTTTAGCCTTGAGGAATGATCTCAGCGGCGATCCTACTTTTATCGAACTGCTAGAGCAGCTAAAAAATAATACCAGTGACGCGTATAGTCATCAGGATGTACCTTTCGAACGCCTGGTGGATGAGCTGAATGTAGTGCGTGATATGAGTCATACACCACTATTTCAAACTTTCTTTGTACTGCAAAATAAGCAGAAATCAACTGAATTTGATCTTTTCGGGTTGACTGTATCCGCCATAGAAACGGAACAACACACTTCGAAGTTTGATTTAAGCTTAGCTATGGCTGAGACTGGAAAGTCATTAATCGGTGCTTTTAGTTATCGCACTCAATTGTTTGGCGAGGAAAGCATTAAGCGATTAGTAGCGAATTGGCAATGCTTGCTACACTCAATCGTGGTGAATCCACAGGAGAAAATATCGAAACTGAGTTTGCTCAGTAAGCCCGAAAAACAGCGGTTGATCTTGGACCTCAATCAAACTCAAATGGACCTTGATACCAAAGTCTGCCTGCACCAACTACTAGAGCGACAAGTAGAAATAACGCCAGACAAATGCGCTCTCGTGTTTGGTAATATTCGAATGAGTTATACAGAGCTGAATGAAAGGTCAAATCAGCTAGCGCGATGTCTGCAGAAATTAGAGGTTCAGTCTGAGACTTTGGTGGGGATTTGTGTAGAACGCGGCATGGAAATGGTAATTGGAATTTTAGGCGTTTTAAAAGCAGGAGCTGCCTATGTGCCTTTGGACCCTGCGTATCCTAAAGATCGAATAAGCTATATGTTGTCACACAGTGGTGCGAGAGTGTTGCTCACTCAAGATCATTTACGATCTGACTTGCCTGATACTCAGGTGAAGATTGTTTGCTTGGATGGTACAGAGGGCGGTAGCAGGAATAAGAAGGGTCAGAATAATCAACAAGTCTGGATGGAGGAAAAACACAACCTCGATATTACTGTTGATCCGAGCCAGCTAGCCTATGTGATTTATACTTCGGGTTCTACGGGTATCCCAAAGGGCGTTGCTATTGAACATCGTAACGCGACAGCATTGCTACACTGGGCAAAAACCGTTTACTCCCAAGAGGATTTAGAAGGTGTTCTAGCCTCCACCTCAATTTGTTTTGATTTATCCGTATGGGAAATTTTTGTTACGCTGGCCAGTGGCGGTAAGCTTATCATTGCGGAAAATGCATTGGAATTACCTGATATTCCAGCGGCCAATGAGGTAAGGCTGGTGAATACGGTTCCCTCTGCTATCGCTAGTTTGCTGAGAGAGGATGTCATTCCTGCACAGGTTCGGGTGATTAATCTGGCCGGAGAAGCTTTAAAACAAACCTTGGTAGACGATCTTTATAGTAGTAGTGGTGTCGAGAGAGTATATGATCTTTATGGACCATCGGAAGATACTACTTACTCCACCTTTGTTTTGCGCACGGCGGGGGGGAGGGCCAGTATAGGCGGCCCCATTTCAAATACTCAAGCTTATGTGCTAGACAGCCATGGTGCCCCGGTTCCTTATGGAGTGCCCGGCGAATTGTTTTTAGCAGGTCTAGGTGTAGCGCGAGGATATCTCTACGAAGAGGACATGACAGCTGAAAGATTCAGTCGTAATCCTTTTATGGATACCCGGTTGCCGCAACCCAATGAACAGATGTATCAGACCGGTGATTTAGTGCGGTATTTACCGGACGGAAAATTAGAATATCTGAGTCGTATTGATGACCAAGTTAAAATCAGAGGTTTTCGAATTGAATTAGGTGAAGTGGAGTTGGCCGTTCTTCAATATGAGGCAATTGAAGAAGCATTGGTAACCACACGGGAGCTTGATGATGACGAGGGTACGGACCATCTGCTGGTGTGCTATGCAGTGGCAAAAACGGGTTATAAAAATACGCCATCCAGCGCTAGTGAGCTGAGATCCTTTTTGAAGGAGAAATTACCCGAATATATGATTCCATCGGAATTTGTATTGCTAGATGAGTTTCCATTAACGCCGAATGGGAAAGTGGATCGGCAGCAATTGTTAGCGTCTAATCACAGTGAAAATAGTAATCTGGGACCTTCAGAACAAGCATTCATTGCGCCGCGTACGGAAGTGGAAATACAATTAGCCGTGATTTGGCAAAAGGTTTTAAAGATTGAAATGGTGGGAGTGCGGGATAACTTTTTCGACCTGGGTGGACATTCACTTATTGCTACCCAAGTAGTGTCTCGTATGCGACACCAGTTTAAGGTAGAGCTGCCGTTACGAGAGTTGTTTGCAAATCCCACTATTGAAGCGATTGCAGCGGTTATACACGACGCGCAGAAAATCCCATTACAAGGGGTAGCATCATTTACAGCACCACTGATGCCCTTACAGCGAGACAGCCATCAAAAAATCCCTTTGTCTTTTGCGCAACAGCGAGTGTGGTTGATAGCCCAAATAGAGCCGGGTAGTATTGCTTACAATATGCCTGCCGCCTTTCGCGTAAAGGGGGTGTTAGATACTGATGTGTTGCTTCGAGTATTAGCGGCNATTGTGGAGCGCCACGAGNNGCTGCGCACCATCTTTAAGGAGGAGAATGATANTNTTTTTCAGTCTATTCAGNCTCGAAGANAANNCTAANNNNGNTCAACCTACTTATTTTACATCGCAAGACTTGTCCTATTTGCAGGGCGACATCTTAGAGAAAGCTATCAACTATCATGTATTAGCTGAGGCTACCCGTGGTTTCAATCTGAGCGTAGGACCGCTATTTCGTGTACGTGTGTTGCAAGTGNCANAGGATGATTGCGTCGTATTAACGACTATGCACCATATTATTTCTGATGGTTGGTCCATGGGAGTGTTAATCAGTGAAATTCAATCACTGTATACTGCCTTTAAAGCGGGCGAGCCTTCCCGGTTAATTCCTTTAACTATTCAATACGCTGATTTTAGTGTATGGCAACGAGACTGGTTGCAAGGGGAAGTACTAGCGCGGCAGATTGATTATTGGAAAGAGCAGCTTTCCGGCGCGCCAGTATTGGCTCTGGTGACAGACTACCCACGACCCAAGGAGCCTAGTTATCAGGGTGATGTTGAATCCTTTAGCGTCAATACCATAGTGACAGAGAAACTGGAAACGCTGAGTAAGAACGAAGACTGCACGCTTTATATGACATTAATGGCCGCTATTAATGTGTTGCTCAGCGGTTATTCTGGTCAGCAGGATATTGTGGTGGGTTCACCTATTGCCAATCGTAATAGGACGGAGCTGGAGCCACTCATCGGTTTTTTTGTCAATACCGTGGCCATACGCACAGACCTTTCAGGCGACCCAAAGTTTGCATCGCTGCTGCAACGGGTGAAAGAGTCTACCTTAGGAGCCTATGCGCATCAGGATTTACCCTTTGAACGGCTGGTTGACGAATTAAAAGTTGAACGGGATTTGAATCGCACGCCTATTTTTCAAGTGTTATTTACCTTTCAAAATGCACCCGTTAGTCAATCTATAATTATGTCTGGTCTTGAAATGATACCCATCGAAACCTCTTCACAGCAGGTGAAGTTTGATTTGGCGATTAACATGGGTGTGATAGAGGGTGAATTACGAGGATCAATTAGTTATAAAACGGCGCTGTTTTCAAAGACGACTATTGCAGGGATGAGTTATAGTTTTCTGGAGCTTCTCTATGCCGTGGCAGAAGAGCCTATACTGCGACTCTCGGAGTTGCCTCAATTACCACACAGTGTGGTCACCGGTGTTATAGCAGAGGATGCTGTGCCCGTGGTTGAAGTCTCTTCATCAGAATCGGAATCTTATCTAGCACCAACAAATGAAATAGAGACCGTTGTTCAGCGAATATGGGAAACGGTTCTTAAGCACGAAAATATTAGTATTGGGAGTGATTTTTTTGAATTGGGGGGCCATTCTTTACTAGCTAATCGGATTGTGTCTAGATTGCGGCGTCGCTTCAAGGTAAAGCTTCCATTACGGCAAATGTTTGAGCGTCCCACCATTAAGGCAATAGCGGCCTTGATTGAAGGTTCTTTAAGTGAAGGAGAGCATTTTGATTCAGACTCTAACGCTAACAAAATTGGTTTAGCGGATCGCCAACAGAAATTGCCCCTCTCTTTTGCGCAGCAGCGGATGTGGGTACTGAATCAATTAGACCCTGGTAGTGCCGCTTATAACATGCCAGTTGCATTGCGTCTGAAGGGGACGCTAGAGCCTGATGTTTTGCAGCTAGCACTTACCGAGCTGATTATTAGGCATGAAATATTAAGAACCACTTTTTATACCGATGAGGATGAGGTTTGGCAGCATGTTCATCATACTGATAAGTGGACTTTACCTGTTATTGATCNCTCTCAGTTGTCTTTAGCCGTGGCGAATAAAGAACTTGAAATCCTTGCGTCTAAGGATGCTACCCAGGGATTCGACTTGGAAGTAGGGCCGTTAATAAGAACCACGTTAGTCAAATTACCAGAGACTGAGGGCTGGGCTTTGTTGGCCACCATGCATCATATGGTGTCTGATGGTTGGTCTTTGGGGCTATTGATGCAAGAGCTTAGCGCTCTATACGATGCNTTTAATAAAGGAATNGCACCCNCATTGGCCCCTTTAGATATTCAGTATGTTGATTTCGCCTGGTGGCAGCGTCATTGGTTTGATGGTCATTGGTTAGATGGTCAGGGGTTAGATGGTCAGGGCTTACGAGCCCAAATAGACTATTGGCGTACCCAAGTAAGAGCGGAATCCTTTGTGCTTAATTTACCAACCGATGCACCTCGTCCAAACAAACAGTCTATAGCGGGAGATAGTGTAACTCTGACCTTGTCAAAGAAATTAACCGACGAGCTAACCCTGCTCAATCAGCAAGACGGCAGTACCTTATACATGTGCTTGTTAGCCGCCTTTGATATCCTAATGGCGCGGTATACTGGACAACAAATTATTAATGTGGGCAGTCCTGTCGCCGGTAGAAATAAAGAAGAAATAGAGCCTTTAGTCGGATTCTTTATCAATACCTTGGTGATGAGNGTGGATCTGTCGGGCAACCCNNCTTTCAGAGAACTGTTGCATNANGTGCGAGAAGTTGCATTAGGTGCTTATGCAAATCAGGACTTGCCCTTTGAAAAACTAGTAGANGTGTTGAATCCGCCNCGCGATCTTAGCAGAACTCCTTTATTTCAAGTGTTCCTAAATGTCCTCAATCTTCCTTCTATTGAGACAGAAATGGATGGCATTGTTGTCGAAAGCCTAAACAGTAAGGAATATGAAGCACAATCAAAATTTGATTTGACCTTATACGTTAAAGAATCTGCAACCGGTATCGCGCTTCACCTGGTCTATAACCGTGAGCTATTTAATGCTAATCGAATGACTTTGTTATTGGATCATTTCCAACAAATATTGCAGGCGGTGACAACAAATCCCGATTTACTTATCGATGAGATTGCCCTGGCGATTGTATCGAAGGAGCATTTGCCTGACGTAGGCTCAATACTTCCCGTACTGGAACAAGGGATACCAGAAGTCCAGTTCGACAGCCCACTAGTTTGTTTCCAAAAAACACGGTTGAAGAGGGGGACATCAATAGCCGTTGTGGATAAGGAGGGACAGTGGAGTTATCAGCAAATCGATGATGCAAGTACTAGGGTGGGCAATGCTCTTTTATTTTCAATGAAGAGTACAACGGGAAACCAGTCTGTTGAAAATTCATATGTTGCGATCTATGCAGCACGCCAAGCTAATCTGGTAGTGGCGTTGTTAGCTTGCTTTAAAGCGGGTGTCCCTTTTGTTTTGCTTGATCCTGCCTACCCGGATATAAAGTTAGCGAAAATGTACCAGTCGATAAACCCCGCACTGTGGTTACAGTTAACGCCGGATAAATTGCCGGTACAGCTGGAAAATGAACTAAAACGGCAATCTATGAATAGCCGTTTCACGCTAGCATCAAACTTCCAAGGCTTAATAGAGCAGGTGGAGTTGAGTGATGACAGTCCTTTGGATCGGAGCAGTAGTCAAACCTTCAACTTTGGAGGCAAGCTGTCCGACACTGCATACCTTAGTTTTACCTCTGGATCTACCGGCGACCCTAAGTTAATCGCGACTGCGATTAATCCGCTCAGTCATTTTCTAAACTGGTATTGCAAGGAGTTTAAGTTCGACCATCACGATCGGTTTAGCATGTTGTCTGGCTTAGGCCATGACCCTCTGTTACGCGATATATTTACGCCCCTGTCAGTGGGAGCGTCGCTGTATATTCCGAGCGGTGAGAGCTTGCTGGACTCAGGTGGTTTGGCTCAGTGGTTTATTACTAGCGATATCACTGTGACACATCTGACCCCCTCCATTGCGCATTTGTTATTGGATACCGTAACAAACTTGCAAAGTGATTCCCTTAGATTGGTGTGTTACGGCGGTGAAGAACTGAAACAAAGCGATGTGGATCAATT
>JAESQG010000281.1 GCA_016765265.1 Pseudomonadales bacterium
GTACCGCGCTATGGCATGACCTTTCCGCCAAAGATCAAAACCAATATAAAGCCCCAGCACTGAAAGAGAACTTCCCAATACGTAAATAAACTGGACCCCTATACCGGCCGGAAACACATAGCTGATGATTACACATATCCCGGCACCTACCACCATCACTTGCATAAGATAACAAACTATTTTCGCATGCTTGCGCAGGCCAAGAAACTCTATGATAAATAATGCAGTAAATGCCACGGTAAATGAGGCCAGCACGCGACTTGACACTTGCCCCCACCCTACGGCCTCGGGCCAAAGGTATTGAAAAGCCAATCCTTGCGTGGAGAATTGATACAGTGAAAAAAAGGCTACATATAAAACATAGAATAAATAGCTGCGGTCTCGAATGGAGAAATAAACGAAAAGATTATATATAACCATTACCATCATCGCCCCAAAAAAGAGACCTTGGACAAGAAGGTATAATTGATCGGCTTCAAGGAACTTCCGTTCAGACCAAATTTTTAACGGCAATTGAACAGCAGCTTCGTTATCTACCTGCACGTAAATTCGCGCCTGCTGATGAGCTTCAAATCGCAAGGGGAAAACAAAATTTCGATGCTGGATAGGTCTCTCGTTAAAAGGCCGCAAAGAGCTCACCCGATAAAGCTTCATATCCCCGCTGTCAGAAAAAAAATAGAGATGAACTTTATCAAGCTCAGGGTAGGCCAACTCAAGAAGCCATTCTTTCGCCTGGTCACTATTATTGTTTACATCAATATAAGCCCAATAGATATTCCCGGAAAAACCGAAGGATGGGATATCGACATTACTTTTCTCCCACCGCTCGGGCATTTTATTATGCACGTCACCAATGGTTAAGGAGCCTTCCTCATCCACAAGAATGTACATTCTTTTGCCCAACGAATACTCAAAAGAATCCCCGTCCAGCTGAACAACATCTTTCGCTGCCCTTTTATCGGACTCTCGCTGTTCTTGCATAGTGACGGCGTGACCGATCCCCATACTCATCAGCAAGAACACGGTAATTAAAACAATGTTTACCCTAACAGCTATCATATATTATTGATTTCCTTCTACTTTGAGTGTAGACCAATTGATGGTTTCCTATACATATTAAATGGGTAAGCACATGGCAATATATCAGCTAAAGTTCGCTCGAGTTTTTACCTATAAATTTCATCAGGCATTTGAATTTTACAGTCAAACCCTCGGGCTTAAGGTCTTGGAAAAAAATGACAAAATAGCTTATGCCTTATTTGATACGGGCGCAGCAAAGCTGATCTTAGAAGAAAAAATTAGCTCAGAATTAATTGGGCGTTACACCGGGCTTTCTCTCACCGTCCAAGATATAGAGGCTACTTTTAATCAACTGGGCAACAAAGGCGTCATATTCAGGGGCTATCCGGCAAAACAATACTGGGGGGGTTACTTAGTGGATTTCGAAGATTATGATGGTAATATTCTTACACTGTCGGGCTAATCTATAACGCCCTATTTACAGGGATAGATACAGGGATAGATACACGGATTAATTTTCATTCATTCGCAAAAACAGTGCCTTATGCTAGGCTCATGGATGAAACTAGGCCCTTAAACCCTACCAGGAANATAAATAGGAACACTAAGGCAGAGCACTATGCAAGAACAACGGAAATATGATCGCCGTCATTCCATCTATTACCTACGCGTCTACGATAAAGGTACTGGCAAGCTATAGGCAATTTAATCGATATTTCAGAACAAGGCATTATGCTTATTAGTGATTACTCAATCGAACTCGACAAAAGATTTACCTGCTCTATGCATCTGCCGGAGGAAATAGAAGGTAGCAATACGGTTGACTTCGAAGCCGAAGTTCGATGGTGCCGAAATGACACCAACCCTAACTTCTACGATATTGGATTCAAACTTATTGCAGCGCCGAAGAAATTCCCTGCCATACTGCAACATCTCATTGAAGCTTATATGTTTAAGGATCTTAATTAAGGGTTATCATTTGGCAGGCCTAAAATTAAAGCCTAGGCCCACTCAAATCCTGGATGGCTGAACTGTAATTCCGCCAACCGAGTGTAAAGATCGCTGGTTTCCATTAGTTCAGCATGCGACCCCAGGGCCATTAATTTACCGTGGTTCATCACGGCAATACGATTGGCATTTTTTACTGTCGCTAAACGGTGGGCAATCACGATTGTCGTACATTGCCCCATTAAAGATTCTAACGCTTTTTGCACCATGTATTCGCTTTCCGCATCTAAAGCACTGGTTGCTTCATCGAGTAGTAATATTTTAGGCTTTTTCAATACAGCGCGAGCGATGGCGATACGCTGTTTTTGCCCACCAGATAAACCGCTACCCCCGTCTCCTAACACAGTGTCATAACCATCGGGCAACTCACAGATAAAGTCATGNGCATAGGCGGCCTTCGCCGCCTCCATAACCTGCTCCATAGATGAATCCACCACACCGTAATTAATATTACTCGCGATAGAGGCATGAAAAAGCATAGGTTGTTGTGGAACTAAGGCGAAAAAATCTCGCAGCACTATCGGATCTAACTCACGCACCGGAAAACCGGCAACCTCAATATCCCCCTCACTCACATCAAAGAAGCGCAATAGCAAATCAAACATTGTAGATTTTCCCGCTCCCGAAGGTCCGACCAACGCTAAGGTCTCACCCGCCTTCACCTTTAAAGACAGTTCACTGATAACTTTGACATCCTTTCTCGTAGGATAAGAAAATGAAACATGCTTAAACTCGATCGCTGACTCCATCAGATCAAAGTTAACTTCTATCTGTTCAGGCTTAGCCTCAGGCTTACTCTCAGGTGCAGCAATCAGATTCTCCGAATTCAACAGTTCCACAATGCGCTCCATAGCACCGGCTGCTCTTTGCAACTCACCCACTACTTCACTGATATGCCCAATAGAAGAACCCATAATAATGGCATAAAACACAAACGCCGCTAACTCTCCACCGGTAATTCGACCGGCCATTACATCATGCCCTCCTACCCAAAACATCACTGCCACAGCGCCCATCACCAGCACAATAACAACTGTGATTAACATTGCCCGCTGAGCCACCCGAATTTTTGCCACATCAAATGCGCTCTCGGCATGCGCGCCAAAAATGTCTTTATCCCGTTCCTGGTGGTTAAACGCTTGTACCGTTTTAATCCCTGTCAGAGTTTCAGAAACATAGGCGCCCACATTGGCCACCTTATCTTGACTCTCCCGGGACAACCGCCTGACCCGACGACCAAAGATAATGATAGGCAAAACAACTAAGGGAACTGACATCATCACAATTGCCGATAGCTTAGGATTGGTGATGACCAGCCAAATCGTGCCACCAATGAACATCAGTATGCTACGCAAAGCAATAGATACTGAGGAGCCTATGACCGTTTGCAACAAGGTAGTATCTGTGGTTAATCGGGATTGAATTTCACTGGCCAGATTCACCTCAAAAAAACCGGGGTGTAAATCAACAACATGATCAAACACCGACTTACGAATATCGGTAACAACTCGTTCACCCAGCCAAGATACAGAATAAAAACGAACATAGGTGCCAACAGCCAGCAATAAAATCAAAGCGCAAAAGATCAAAACCGACTGATTTAACATTTCTGGTGTTTGGCTACTAAATCCATTATCTATAAGGAGTCTTATACCCTGGCCAAGGGAAAGCGTAATACCCGCAGTAAAAATCAATGATGCCAGGGCAGCAACAATAGCCAGTCGATAAGGTTTTAAAAAAACAACAGCGGCTTTAAGTCCAGAAAATCGTTTTAAGGAAAAACGCGAAACAGGAATATCACTACTTACACTTGTCATTAATTAAGTTCGCTTGAAACCCATGTGTCGGGCAAACCGATCGCAAGGACCNGCTACCCTAGCCGGTCATCGGTGTTACACCATTTTTTTAAATAATATTAATATAAGATGACCGACCGAATACTCTTGCCCGCATGCATTAAGTCAAAAGCATCGTTTATTTTATCTAAGGACATGGTATGNGTAATCATCTCATTCACTTTTATCTCACCTTTCATATACTGGTCAACGTAACCGGGCAATTGACTGCGCCCTTTANCACCACCAAAAGCGGTGNCTCGCCAGACTCGACCAGTAACAAGTTGAAAAGGTCGCGTAGCGATNTCTTGCCCAGCACCCGCCACACCAATGATAATAGACTCCCCCCAGCCTTTATGACAACACTCAAGCGCCGAGCGCATCACATTGACATTACCTATACATTCGAAAGAATAGTCCACTCCGCCATCGGTAAGATCCACAATAACGTCTTGTATCGCCGCATCGTATTCTGCAGGATTTATCACGTCAGTAGCGCCTAGCATTTTTGCCATTTCNAATTTATCTGCATTTAAGTCAATCGCAATAATCCGCCCAGCGTTGGCTAGTACAGCTCCCTGAATAACACTCAAACCGATTCCACCCAAACCAAAAACCGCTACGCTGGCACCAGCCTCAACCTTAGCCGTGTTTAAAACAGCGCCTATGCCCGTGGTAATGCCACAACCCAGTAAACAAACCTTATCTAAGGGCGCCTTTTTATTGACTTTGGCCACAGCGATCTCGGGTAATACCGTGTATTCCGAAAAGGTAGAGGTGCCCATATAATGCAGAACAGTTTTCCCATTACAGCTAAAACGAGATGATCCATCTGGCATCAATCCCTGACCTTGGGTGCTGCGAATCGCCTGACAGAGATTCGTTTTTCCAGACAAGCAAAAACTACATTGGCCACATTCGGGTGTGTATAAGGGGATAACATGATCCCCTGGCTGCAAGCTAGTCACCCCAGCCCCCACTTCCTCAACCACACCCGCACCTTCATGCCCCAACACGGCGGGAAACAGTCCTTCAGGATCCGCCCCTGACAAAGTATAGGCATCAGTATGGCATACCCCAGTGGCCACTAAGCGCACCAATACTTCCCCTTCTTTCGGGCCCGCCACCTCTATTTCTTCAATAACCAATGGCTTACCCGCTTCCCATGCAACTGCTGCTCTAGATTTCACCTGTTATCTCCTTATATTACCGTCACTTAAACGGGATAAACTACTGCCCTGCGGGATGAATGTAAACCATCAGCTNCCCTTCATTCCAGAAACNACATTGATACCAAGNTGTGAACTGGACTTGCCCCTATAAACGGGGTTCNGCCCATAGGCTACGCTTACTAGAACCCTTNATGCGTTTNTCAAACGGCNATAAACTNTAATGAGTGACCTTAAAATACTGGTTATCGATGACGCCACTTTTATCAGAGACATGATAAAAAAGAGTCTGCGCGAAACCTTTCCACATCTTCAGCTATCAGATGCGGTAGATGGAAAAAAAGGGCTGTCTCACCTCAAAAAAGGCCAATTCGACCTTATCTTATGCGATTGGGAGATGCCGGAAATGGATGGGGACGAGCTGCTCAAATGGGTGAGAGACAGTGAAACACATAAAGAAACGCCTTTTATTATGGTCACTAGTCGCGGAGAAAAAGAACACCTGGTTAGCGCCATCACAGCCGGTGCAAGCGACTACTTGGTTAAACCCTTTAACATCGATGTACTACGGCAAAAAGTACTAAAAGCACTAAAGAAAGCCGGCAAGCTAAAGGCATCTCACTTTAATACAAAATCGCCGCAAACAAGCAGCGGCGGATTCGCAGCTGAATCGGTAGGTATACTGACCAGCGGAATACCTGAAGCAACAGCCACCGTTTTTGATGAAGCCCCCNCTATCNCTGGTCCGGTAAAAAAGGTCAAAGTGGCTAAAGACAATAAAGCACTTGGCCGAGCGCAAATTCGATTTAGTCATAGCACCCACAGCTGTGTTATCAAGCGCATATCTGAAGATGAATTAATGGGTATTATTCGTCGCCCTGAAAGTGCGATACCCAGTGTACTTGAGCAAGCTGTCATTGATCTTGCTCAACCCGATAATGAGGACAACGTTGCTCGCATCAATGGCTATGTTCATNAGCTAATGTGTGCAGAGGAAACGATTGATACTCGATTCCTCAATATCACAGTTCGATTTGTTGATGACGATCCAAAGAAAATTAAATTCATCGATGAGTTTATGTCTAAACTTTAAAAATTCTAATGATACAGCTCAACGCACCCTGCCGCCCAGCCTCAAGAATCTCCAACACTTAGACTCATCTCCAACACTTAGATTTAGCTTTTGAGTTTTCGAAGTATTAAGTGTCAAATCAGTGACTCTGGATTTACGCTGCTCTTATCCAAAATGTTCTCTCGCCATACCAAAACTCTATTGTGCTAATGCCAGAAAATTTCCTTATTAGTTCCAAGCATCAGTGCCCAATTCAATAACGACACTCTTTTGACTCCTTATCCTTTTTTTTGAGACATAATTCCAAAAAAGAGATTCTCAAGCACAAAATCCACACATACTTTGAAAAACCAGTCTATGTTTATTTTAGGGACGTATTATTGTCATGGAAATTTGGACGCTTAGTGAAGTTTTGCAGTCAGTTGTCAAGCGGAAGAAAACATGAAAAATATGGACTCAAAGGGCAAGCCCTGCCACCTGTTAAAAACATTATTTATCAGCGTCGGATTATTCCTCTTAACTGCCTGTGGCGCTGGAAGCAATGATGGCAACGACATCGGAAACGATGATGAAAGCGATATATTTACTTCCAGCAATCAAACCATTCAAGGAGACGCTCGGGCTATATCCGGTGCAGCGATTAAAGGCGTCATTCGCAATGGCTTGGTCTCGGTCTACGCAATATCCGATGGAGTTTTGGGTACAGTTCTAGGTTCTGGCAGCACCGATACCAATGGGGATTATCGCGTTTACATTGAAGCCAGTTACGACGGCCCCATTCAAATTGTTATTACGCCGAAAACGGATTCGGACAGCGAAATGGTCTGCGACGCCGCGGATGGTTGCGGAAGTTATGATGCCTCTTCACCACTCGACCTAAACGCTAATGGATTAATTGATTTTGGTGAAGCCTTTATTCTCAGCAACAATTTCGAACTCAGCGCTGTAGTCCCAGCCAGTAACCACAGTGAAGTAACCGTCAACATTACCTCCATCACCCACATGGCTGCACGTTACGCTGCCGGTCTATCCAACGGATTACACAGCGATGGCATTGACGCAGCAAACTCTCAAATAGCCCGATTATTTAATTTATCTGGCGATCTACTTTCCTTATCACCCACTGACTTAACTAATCCCAGCGCGCGCGCCAACGCAAATCAGAATGATTTAATCTACTCTCTTATCGCAGCCGCCATCGCATCCCTTGCCGATAGCGATACGCTCATAGACCAAATCAATCAACTGGCGCAAAACTTCGCGGACCATAACGGTCAGCTAATCATGAACGGCAGCGACACTGAAATAACCCTTGAAGATTTGGCTCAAGAGGCTGTGG
>JAESQG010000282.1 GCA_016765265.1 Pseudomonadales bacterium
CTTTGGGCTGTTCTCGGCAAACACAACAGATGCCGTCAGCAAAAATAACAGTGCCGCAACCCAGTTTTTTACAATAGTTTTGTTTGGCATAGGACTACTCAGCAGAGGAAAACGAATGGAAAGGAATTGTTTATCGCTTGCTGATAATAATAGTAAATGTCGGGAAGATTACAGAAGGAGAAACCTAAAGTGAGTATTAGCGCACATAAATAGCCTGAGACTAGCGCTTTAAAATAACTACAGGAGGAGGTGTACAGAAATAAAAAAGCCGGCTTCAGCCGGCTTTTTTATTTGGAGCCTTTTAAGGCTTGGTTGAAAGGTAAGGCTTAGTTGAAACGTTTACGCAAGCCCATACCCGCTAAAGCCAAACCTAATAAAATAAGGCTAGTAGGCTCTGGAACTGTGGTTCCGCCACAACTGGGATCTCCAGGTAAACAACCTCCGTCATCTTGGCCTGAGCCATTGAATAAGGCCACGTTAGAAATTGCTCCTCCACCCAGCCAAAAATCGGTGAGATAAATGGTATCGGTCCCATTCCATGCATAATCTGAGTAGCTGCTAAGATCAAATAGAAACCAGTTTGGTGCAGAGGCGCCATCTTTTACCAGAAGAAAACAACCCAAAGTGGCACAATCCATCGCTTCACCTCCGCTATAGGTGATGGTGGCGTCTTCCGGATCGGTGTCAGTGTTAAAGTAAGCGGTGGAATAACTGTCAGCTAACGGCCCTTCTTCGTTGCCGCTAGAAACTTCAGACTTGTACCTAGAGGTGAAAGTATCGCCCCATCCCAGTAGAGCGGCAAGTTCTTCGTTAGTTGGGTTATCCGCTGGAGCGCCAGTTGGCCCATCCCAGCAATCTAATACCTTGTATTTACTAAATTTATTTGTAGTTTTGAGGCTCTTCTCCGCTTTAGTGAGTGAGCTCACCCATCAAGATAGAACATGGATTGATCATCAGGCAGGGATGATTGCCTGATTTTCAGTTTAAAATACTCGGTATCCTTGATACCTCTAGCACGCTTGCGAATCATCCCGATACTAACGTTGCCAGCCTCAATTCTCGCACTGGTCAGGTTGTATTTGGCGTAGTTACAAATACCAATGCTATGTCTTCTCAGCGACTTTGCGAATTTCTTCAAATAGAGCATGCTTGATTCGTCCGCCATCTTGCACCATGCCTCCAGGCGTTCTTGCATTGCTTCAAACGTTGAGGACTCCCATAGTGCTTGCAACTGCTCTTTCATAACATACAGCGTGCTGAGGTTTGAATTGTTCTCCAGCAGTCGCTGCAGTTTTTTTGTTTGTGTTTCAGTTAGCTTGTCGGCATTTTTTAGCACTAGGTAATGCGTTCCTTTCAGTAGATCTTTACCGGCTTTATCCGCCTTCCTAAACTCTATCCGGCGTTGGTTGCTCAGTGCTTTGCTGTAGTTTTTCATAACGTGAAAGCGATCAAAAACAATGTCTGCATTGGGCAAGCAATCACGGACTGATTTTTGATACGCAGGCCCCATGTCCATTGCAACAGCCTCTATATTTTCAGCGGTTTCTTTGGGCAGCTGCTTTAAAAAACCGGAGAAAACCTCAGCCGTTCGTCCGGCCTCAACCCAAATCAAATGCCCTTCAACCATGTCGTAAACAACGGTCATATAGTCGTGACCTTTTGCTCTAGCCACTTCATCGACACCGATATATTTCAGGTCGATTAACTGGGTAGGATCTAAAGCAGGTAGTGAAGATTCCAAATAATGCTTATCCATATTTTTAACCGTTTCCCAGCGTATTTTTAAATGCTGAGAGACCGCTTTAATACTCATATGGCGACATAAACCACTTACTAGCCGACACAGACGCAAAGTGTAACGACTGCCCTTGTCAACAAATTCACAGCGTTCCATTCGACGCTTTCCATCTTTGCCAATCACCTGGGCCAACTCAACTTCAAGGTGGCAATCATAACCACACAATGGCAAGTCACGGATTGTGCGGCTGACATAACGGTTGACCACTGCAGGCTGGTCATTAAGCGGATCCAGCACTCGGTAGCGACGATCACGCTTGCAACTAATGATTAGCTTTTGTTGCGATAAATCGTGCTGGGCGTGTTTGACAAGCTGCCCCGGAAGACTCAGTATTTTGCTGGAGATGTTAAGGCTCATTTATCTATTGACTTGTAAAGGCGTAAGAGACCTTATATATCAACAGGTTGATGTGGCTTTAGCACCTCTTTTCTCCTTTTTTACCTCACTAAAGCGGAGAAGAGCCAGTTTTGATACATAAAGTTTCGCTTCTGTAAAATAAATAGACACTTGCTTACAACTTGNGGTAAAGGGTAAACAATTTAACCACATTGTATGGAGGGGCCTTAGATAAACTGAATTAATTATATATAAATCAATAGTATAAGTCGTTAGGATTAAGGTTCGTTGGATGCGATTCTAACTCCCAGGCAAACTTAAGCTGTTTTAGCTAATTTTCAACAAGTTTCGTGCCTTTAATATCGAAAATTGAACTTTGGAAAGTGTAAATAAAGCTGACGGGTTTAGCTTCTAACCTACTTAAGCCGTGGGGTAGGGTATAGGGTACCCAACTTGCTGCTGTCTCTGCTTGTAAAGTTACGAATCACTCGAGATAAAATGCAGATTACATTCATAGAGGTTTTACCTATTTATAAAAACCGGTAAAATCTGCGGCCAATAATCCGTGATAGTCACATCGATTCTTTAGATAAAATACAGGGTATAGCGTATGACAGCTCGAATTAAAAAAGGCGGCCTTGAAATCGCCACTTGCCTATATGATTTAGTCGTTAATGAGATTGTCCCTGGTACTGGTGTAGAGCCAGATGATTTTTGGAGTGGTTTGGAAAACATTCTCGCTGATCTATCCCCAAAAAATAAAGCGCTTCTAAAAAAACGCGATGAGTTACAAGCCACTATCGATGCCTGGCATCTTTCCAACAGGCATCTTTCCAACAAGAACTTTGATGCGGTTGCGTACAAGGCGTTTCTTACCCAAATCGGCTACCTGCTTCCTGAAGGGCCAGATTTTAATATCACTACTGAAAATGTAGATGATGAAGTAGCAATCATCGCCGGTCCACAGCTAGTGGTTCCCCTGATGAATAAACGCTTTGCTCTTAATGCGGCGAATGCCCGTTGGGGAAGTTTATACGACGCGCTATACGGGACAGATGTTATTCCGGAAACCGCCGAAACCACAAAGGCGGGTGCCTACAACCCTAAACGCGGGGCATTGGTGGTAGAAAAAGCGGCTGAAATTTTAGATCAAGCAGTACCGTTGGCGAAAGGGAGTCACAAGGATGCCACTCAATATAGATTGAGTGGATCCGCCCTCGTTATTACCTTAAACGATGGATCTGACACAGGGCTTAAGTCACCCAGTCAGTTTGTTGGCTACAGCGGAGATGTTACTCTCACAGAGATCCTTTTAAAAAATAATGGGTTACATATAGAAATTCAAGTAGATCCTACGGATTCGGTGGGCAAGGACCATGCGGCGGGCGTGAAAGATGTTTATATGGAATCGGCGATCACTACGATTCAAGATTGCGAAGATTCCATAGCGGCTGTTGATGGCGAAGACAAAACCTTGGTGTACCGCAACTGGTTGGGATTAATAAAAGGAGGGTTACAAGAAACCCTAATAAAAGGGGGCCAGGAGTTAAGACGGGTACTCAGTCCCAATCGCGAATACAAAACCGCTGATGGTAGTGGCTTAACCCTACAGGGACGCAGTCTTTTGTTAATTCGTAACGTGGGTCATCTAATGACAAACGAAGCCATTCTCCACAACGGTGAGGAGATCCCAGAAGGTATCCTGGATGCTGCAATCACCGGTCTTATTTCAAAGCATGACGTACTGGGCAAAGGTAAATACAGCAACAGCAAGAAGGGCAGTATCTACATTGTGAAACCAAAAATGCATGGCCCGGAAGAAGTTGCCTTTGCCTGTGAACTGTTTAGTCGAGTGGAAGATTTAATCGGAGTACCGCGTAATACTATCAAAATGGGGATTATGGACGAGGAGCGACGTACTACCGTGAACCTTAAGGAATGTATTCGCGTAGCCAAAGAGCGCGTCATCTTTATCAATACAGGATTTTTGGACCGCACCGGTGATGAAATCCATACCTCCATGGAGGCGGGTCCCGTTGTTTGCAAAGATGTGATGAAGGCGCAGCCTTGGATTATTGCTTATGAAGATTGGAACGTTGATGTGGGCCTCGGCGCTGGTTTGAAAGGCAAGGCTCAAATCGGCAAAGGCATGTGGCCAAAGCCTGACGAGATGACCCAAATGATGGAAGCAAAAATCGCGCACCCACAAGCGGGCGCAAACTGTGCCTGGGTACCATCACCTACAG
>JAESQG010000283.1 GCA_016765265.1 Pseudomonadales bacterium
CGATAACCGCTACTTCTGCCACATCAGGGTGTCCCAGGATGATATTTTCAATTTCAGCGGGGCACACATTCTCGCCACCGGTGATAATCATATCTTTCAGACGATCTTGAATGGTGACATACCCGTCCTCGTCCATTGAGGCGACATCGCCAGTGCGTAACCACCCATCTGGCAATAAGGATTCTGCCGTGGCATCCGGCCGATTCCAGTATTCCTTCATATTATGAGCACCTAACACCCAAATTTCTCCAGGCTCACCGGGCTTACATTCCTTGCCGGACTCATCCATGATTCGGATCTCTGTATGAAAAAATCCGCGCCCTGTAGAACCCATTTTCTTCATTGCATTATCAGAGTCAATAACACACGCAGGACCACAAGATTCAGTTAAGCCGTAGACTTGATGAATTTCAATTCCAAGCTCGTAATACTGTTTTATTAGACTGACAGGCAAAGGTGCCGCCCCTGACAATATTGCTCTTACACTACTAAAATCATACTTATCAAAGCCGGGTACCTGTAGCATAAAATTCAACATCGCAGGTACTAACAAGCCTGTGGTTATTTTCTCATCTTCAATCAATTTCCAGGTGAGTGCCGGATTAAATTCTCGAACCACAATGCTGGTAACACCGCAATAAACGTTTAACGTAATGGGGGCTAATGCGCCGACATGGAACATAGGTAACGCGGCTAGGTTAACATCGCCAAATCGGATATCAATTGACACGACAAAAGTTTGCAATGCCGCCTGCATCGTTGCATGAGTATGTACGACTCCCTTCGGTAAACCTGTGGTGCCTGAGGTATACATAATAAAGAGCAGATCATCCTTCTCAGCCCCTATGGTAGGCTCGGCGGTACTGCCTGCGTCGCGAAATGCGGTGTAGTCCTTAGAAAATTCAGTGGCGTTGCCCTGCTCGGACACTATCAACCACTGAGCAATATCGGTTTTGTCTTTTCTTGAATGGAGTTCGGTCACATTATTTATAAATTCTTCTCCAAAAACTAAAGTGGTCACCCCGCTATCCTTCAATATAAATTCCAGTTCATCTGGAATGAGCCGCCAATTAACCGGGACCACTACCCCCCCTATTTTTGCAATAGCAAAATAGGTCTCTACAAATTCCGGGCTATTCATGAGTAAGATGCCAACACGGTCTCCAGGTTTAACCCCAGAATCAACCAATGCATTAGCGATCTGATTACAGCGATTATTCAGCTGATTAAAGGTGAGGCGAAGTCCTGAAACACTATCCACATAGGCTTCTCGCGACCCACTAATTTGAGCTCGCCGAGCAAGTAATCCACCAATATTATTTTTGTTCATTCTAACTCCCTGTCGCATTGTCTCTGCTATTGTTTAGCCTACTGTTACTTTCTGTCTTTTCTTTCTATCTTTTCTTTCTATCTTTTCTTTCGATATTGAATATCATTCCAACAATGCATTTAACCAGGTTGGTGTTCGGCTTGCCATAAAGTATCGTAATTTAAGGTGAAAATGGGGAGTGGTGTTGGTCTATTTAGGTCAACTTATAAGAATCCACACATAGAATTTCTGCAAGGCTGGAGTTTCGGCGCGTTTATTACTCAATTGAATAAATAGCTTATTTCTTTAGAACGCTTTTTACAGCTATAAGCCTACTCTGGAAGGTAATCGCTGTTGGCAGGCTTCATTAGTGGTGGGTATTGATTCAACTGACGTAAATCCGAGTGCGCTGTGCCACACATTAAGCTCACCATCGTAATCAAAACGTAGCCGGTCGTACTCGACACCCTCGATGATCTCAACGCCAGCAGGTTTCATGATAGCTTGGTAGGTCGTCCCTAAGAAGGTTGGTGTGATCAGTAGACTATAGGATTCTACATTGCTCTCGGTGGCACCGAGTAAACTCCAAAATCCTGAAATCAATTCCCCTCTAGTATTGCCCTCGCCCAAGCTGCCATCTATGTTGGCATCGTCAATAAATTTAACGCAGGCAATAAATGAACCGTCCACATCACTTGGTTCACCATCAAAATAAAACTCCAACTCAGCGTCATCCAAGTCAGCTGGCGCAGATCCTAAATCTAAATCAGAGACCCGTATCTGAAGACCGCCAATCTGAGTAAAGGCCACAACATCGTCCCCTAAACTAGAGGCATCTGATACCTCCTCAACAGAATCGAAATCATCACCGGTAAAGTCGTTTTCAGACAATGCACTGATATCGGCAGAATCTAGACTTAAACTGGTAAGCAAGCTGTCCACTAACGCTTCATTGGTGGATGTTCCAAAAAATGTAATGACATTATCGATGGAGGGATCAGAGGTACTCCCCTCATTAATAGTTTTAATCACCAACGCTTCCAGCGCTCGTGTGCTTCCTGTTGCATCCGCCAGCGAAAACGTAGCATCAGTAACATCAATCAACGTGTTAATCACCGCAGTAAATTCAGCGGCCACCCCCGCTACTCGGTTAAAAGCACCAGGACTTGATACGCTCCCCATATCTTCCGGCAAGGTAAATTCCTTACGCTCATACACTTCTCTTAACGTAGCCTCCGCTGCATCCAACACCGACACTAGAGTTGACTGGTCCGCCAAAGCCACATCTAAGGAGGTGCCAGCGCTAATAATCTGTAGCGCCAGATTTGAATAAACGCTACTACTAGCATCATTGGGCGTGCCATAGTCTTCACCTATTTCCGTATAGGTATCCGTGAGGCGATCAGCGAGCACCGCGACGACCTTATGAATTTTTAGCGCTGCACTTAGCAGCGAGGCATCCACGGCACCGCTCCCATCAGTACTCAAATAATCTACATCTAAATCCGCTTCACTTATTTGCAAAGACTCGAGCAACGACGCCCTATCCGCGCTCGTTTCAACATCACTTAACAGGGAGGTAATCGGAGACACTACTGAGTTAGTCACTTCTTCCTGGACATCCGCATTCACGCGCCGGCTCATCTGCCCAAGAAACGGCTCTCCGGTAATCACATCGTAGCCNGCATCGATGCGTATGACCACATTGGTATATTCNACATTNGAAATCAAACAGTACTGNGCCTGNTGGGCCGTGGCCAAAGCGCCACAATAGTTTGTATTCGTTTTNGGATTAAACGAATAATANCCGTCATTATCNGTAAACGCCCAAGGCTCCCAAGCATCACGGCTACCATTATTATTCGAGTCTACAAAAACAGTGGCTCTAGCGAGATAGCCGTCCAATGCCAANCCCGAATAGCGTTGNCTAAAACCTGAAGNCGAGCCTTCGTCCTGACCTGTACCGCCACAGCCGGNCATCAACAGAACNAAAGATAAAGAAACAGAAANAGCAGNANATCGTGCNAATTGCAGNAGTCGCGNTNCAACCACAAAACTGGNTTTCTCTTGTATCTCTACCCATTTNACACTGTGCATAAAGCNTAANCCAAAACAAAAGNGCTGAAGCGCCGCAAGCAAACTACGCTCCTAGAATGATTCTTCAATACCAAAGGTAAAACTCAATCTTTGNGGCACACTACTACCGTCCACATCAACCCCACTCAGACCGTACTCAAGATCAAAAGAAACTGTATGAAATAAGGTACAACCGAAGTTTATACTTGAGGTTTCAAATCCAACTAAATTTTTTGCGTAACCAACGCGCACGGAAGGAATTGCAAACCGAAATGACTCATNACTTATTGCCGCATGCCACCATCGATTCTCAAATCCTGTGATATCGTTGTATGCTGCTAGCTCAAGGGAATTGGAGAGATACCACTGATCGGAAAGCCGATAAAGCCAATCGATACGAGCCAGGGCATTTTTTATATGTGTCTCCCTCGCTTTAAGATCACCTTTCACTTGGATAAAATTAGCGGCCGACTCACAGCTGGTACGTGCGGCAGTGTTCTCAAGCCTGTCCGTGCAATTTTCTCCTATGACTCCATAATCAAATTCTGGTGAATTAACGTTTTCAATGGTGAGGCCTAATCTGTATTCATCGTCGTCCCAAACAAACCCGATATCGACGCCCACGTTAGTNTTNGACTTTAGATTTTCGTCATATTCGTCCGCTAGAACATCACTGATATTTTTACCACCCAAGTCCTGAATCGGCATCACCTGCTTACTCAAATCCAGAGTGATGAGTTTAAATTTTACGCCTCCATACAGGCGTCCCTTATCTTTTATCAAAGAAAAATCAGGCAGTAATCTACGGCTATAACTCAGCGATATATTGCTCTCAATACCGCTCTTTAGATATAAGGCAGTGGCCGTTGCGAAAGAATTATTTTGATTACTAAACGCAAGTTTATCATCTAGTATGCGCAATCCAATTTGTACTTCTAGGTTAGCAGCCACCGCTATGGTTCCGCCAATTGCCGCTGATCGATAGTACAAGGGTAAAATCGGCGCGTTGAANTTGAAGCTCTGNTTTANATACCCNGCTTCTCCCATAGCCAAGAGGACTTTATTAAAACGNTCTAACACCTCATCTGAGGATCCTGTNGTGGAGCTTGAACCATCAATGATATCTATCAGCTCATTCAAATCATCTGAAAAATTATCAATTTTCCCCAGTTCCATGCTATAACCGAAATTAGGCAAATAAGACAATCGCCAGGAATCATCCTCAGGAATCACTAATGAATTCATAGCGGGATTATAAAACGCGGAGGTCATAGAATGGGCGTTAGAAGAAGGGCCTGTAGTCATACTGCCGCCAGAATTGACACCACTACTACCCGCATGAGCATGACTCAAGAACAACAAAAACCCGAGTAAAAAACAATAAAACTTCATAAATATTCTAAACACATCCGACCGGCATCATATTAACACTAGATAACATTGAGGTCCTTATTCAACCTATTTTAGCGCTTTATAAACAAATAATCTGACTTACAAGAAACTGTGAATAATCTAGAATAGGTCTTAGCCAAAACAGCTAAAACTTTTGCCCAAAGTCTCTTCGGATCTCAAAATGCAGTTTTACGGCACAATTGTCTTTCGCCTAATATGCAAGGCCCATTTGTTAGATGCCGCGAGTTTAAGAAAAGTAACGAATTACAGGTTATTTTTCGCATACTCAACTCAAACCTGTACTATTGATCCCTCATTATTAAACTTATACCTATTGACACAAACACTGGCCTTATTACCCATTAACATAACTACCCATTAACATAACCACCCATTAACATAACTAAGGGCAACTGGACAAAACATGCAGGCTAATCAGCACTCTAATATTGTAAAAACTGCCAAATCAAGAACAAGTCAACTTACCGTACTCATCCAACAATCGATCAAACCATTAAACGCCACGGTACTTTTGTTAATTATCACTACTCTGGGAGTGACATCTCTGCTCTCCAGTTGTTCGAGAGAGCAATCCACCCTACGTACGCCCACACAAATTGTCACTCTCGTGTACTCCTCTAATTTAGACGGAGAACTCGAGCCATGCGGATGCACTATCGATACAGATTNTGGCGGCATACAACGGCAAGCCACCGTGTTAGATACGCTGCGAGAACAGCACCCTACTCTTGTCTTAATCTCTGGAGGTCGATTACTAGACTTTAGCAACCCTTTGGCCCGACTTAAAAACCAATTTATTATCAGCGGCATAATCGAACAAGATTACGACGCCATTGCGCTACAAGCCAAGGATTTGAGTTTCGGCTTAGATCTGCTGTTACAAGAAACAAACAAGCAACATCTTCCTTGGGTTGCCACTAACTCACAGGTCAATGAGGGAGCCAAATTGGATAGTCAAATTGCTGCAGCCAAGGTCCCCAGCAGCATAAAAATTATCCGTGACAAAACTACTTTTTCTTTCTTCAATAGTAGCGCCTACAAAAATCAACAAGGCCAAACAATCTCCTTGGAAAAATCAGTACTCATTGAGCAACTTAAAGCAGCTAAAGCAAATGGAGAATTCACTATACTGTCTTTGGAAGAAGGCGACGAAAGCAGCAATGATTTAATCGGCGAAGTTTTTTTAGACATCGTTATCAGGCCAGAAAGAGATGAGTTTTTTAAGGACCCCTTAAAAAAGAACAACACATTAATCCTATCACCAGGCAACAGGGGAATGTATCTCGGAGTGCTACAACTCACGCTACAAGACAAAAAAATCGCCAACACTTATGATCACCGGGTCATGCCCCTAGACAATACNGTGGAGGATTCGCCTCGAATGAAAATATGGTACGACAATTACAATAAAGCCGTGGAGGCGCAGTACCAAGAAAATGCAGCTCGTCGTAAGAAACTCAGCACACCCGTATATGCTTCAGAACAAGCTTGTAAAACATGCCATGCCAAAGAACATGAAATCTGGAGTCAAACGGATCACAGCCACGCGTTCGCCGATCTAGAACAAGTTTCAAAAGCGTTCGACCCGGCATGTATCAGCTGTCATGTAGTAGGGTTTGACAAAGAGGGCGGATTTATCAATGAATTTCACACACCCAACTTGAAAAACGTGCAATGCGAATCCTGCCATGGCATGAGCATGGCCCATACTCAAAACCCCGTCCATGACAAACCCGAAAATTCAGACTGGACCATGGAGCAGGTTTGCACACAATGCCACAATAAAAAACACAGTCCTAAATTTGATTCAAAGTTATATTGGCCGAAGATTCAGCATTGACACTAAGTCCGAAGAGTAGTCTGACAGGCAGCTTATTCCCGTGATGCCATCGTAGGCCGCCTATCCGGCGGTAACAAATTAAAAGTAGGGGGGCAGTCTACAGGTATGATTTCTAAGCTGCCTACGCGGCAGTGAACCACGATTGATATAGTGTTTCTCTGGTAATACATTTCTAAGCTGCCTACGCGGCAGTGAACCTTTGATTCCTACATGATCTTCTAGACTTATCTTTCTAAGCTGCCTACGCGGCAGTGAACTGGAAAGCTCAGCGAATTGCGCAGGCGTTGGATTTCTAAGCTGCCTACGCGGCAGTGAACTACCAGAAATA
>JAESQG010000284.1 GCA_016765265.1 Pseudomonadales bacterium
TACCTGTGATAGATCTCTTGCGTGCTTCACCGCATTTTCGACATTGATTTTCATTTAAATGGGGATATTAGGATAGTTTATTGGACTACGTGATTAGCGCTGCAGTGCTTTCATATCACCAGCTGCGGCCCTTTTCGTATCACGAATTGTTGCTCCCATCCTATCACGAATAGGAGAGGAACATGACGATAGAATTGGAATTATTGCACAACCTTCAAGCGTGTTACGGCAATACGCGACAAGCGTGGAATAATTTCAGAGGAAGAAACAGGACGCCCCATGTAGAACCCTTGCAGCCCTACATTACCATTGTTAGATTGTAATGCCTTCAGCTGGGCTTCGGTTTCAATACCAGCGGCGATAACCTCTAAACCAAGACTGTTACCTAATTTAACGACACCTTCAACCAGCGAGGCATCCTTTTTATTTTCGGCTACATCCGCCACAAAGCTTGAATCCAGTTTGATTTTACTCACGGGCAACAACTTAAGCATACCCACGCCACCTTGACCAATATAATCATCTATCACTAACCTCACCCCGATATGACTTAAAGTGGTCAAAATCTCAATGGCCTTTTTTGTATTTTCCATCAATACCTGCTCTTTGATTTCGAGCTCCAGATAACGGGGCTCCAATCTCGAACCGGCTAAAGCGGCGACCACTATTGCCAACAAATTCTTGTTATTAAATTGCGAACTCGACAATTTACAAGCCACCGGGACGGGTTTAAATCCCGCATTTTGCCATGACTTGGCCTTGATGCAGGCTGTTTTAATCAAGACCTTACCCAGAGGTCCCATTAGACTGGAGTCCTCGGCCAGGGCAACAAATTGACAAGGAGGTACTTTCCCCAATTCTTCATCCTCCCATCGCGCCAACGCCGTCAAGGAAGTAATCTCTTGACCAATGGTTTCATACTGCGGTTGAAACACCACACTTATATCTTCTCTTTCAATGGCTCGACTAAGTCGACTTACCATATGCAAGCGTTCTTCTGCACGCACAGGCAGTTCAGCGTCATCTCTTTCTTCGCTATCTTTATCTTTTATATTTTCTAACTCTCGCTGGCTCGCCACTTCATTGATTAAACCTGAAGTGACCTCGCTATTTTTTCTCAATAAGTTGTAGGCATATTCTAGTGTACTCAAAACACCATTAATGCGAGTAGACAAATGGGAAAATTCGTTAGACCCTGCCACTTCAAGTCTGCCAGAGTATTTTTGTTCCATTTGAATAGCGTTCAGTTGGTCCATAACGCGAATTATTCCACCAAAAATAGGTCTATAGACAAACAACCAACCCCCTAAACTAATGGCTAATATCAATCCTGCCCACAGTCCCCAAAGGGGCATAACTGTAGCTGGTGTAATTGCTGCCTCATTTTCAATTCGCAGTGTTACTGTCAGCGGATTACCCAATATGGTGTCAACTGAGACTGCCACCATCTCCCTGCTTGCCCCTTGATGCATTTCTTCATAGAAAGCATATTCGATATTAAGATCCAAGGTGCCTTCTATGTGGCGTATCAGAGTGCTGAGGTAGCTGCCCGCTATTATGTGAGCTACATCACCACTTTTATTATCAGTAATAGCATTGATCGCAACATAAATAGGTTCAGGACCAACGTACAGTACGCCAAAATCTAAACCACCCTGCTCGGGTAATTGCTGATAAACCTCCCACGCCAAGGCTTTATTGTTGTCGCTCAATGGTTGAGAAACATTTCGATAAAAATCATATTCTCTCGCCAGCGAAATACTTCCTTTAGAATCGAAAATAAACATGAAGTCCAGCTTGGCACCCTCGAGGTAAGAATCGATAGCCGTTATCTCAACTGCGTTATCGGGCAGAGGACTGGTTAGCCGTTGGAATGAATAGGCATTAGAGATGCGCGATGTGGCTGCAATCATGCTGTCCCTATACTCATTTACCTTACCGAGAAAGCTAGCCGCTACAAAATTGGAAGTTGCGTCTCGCGCATCAGCGTTATTTTTGTCATGCCTACTCCACTGGAACAGATTCAGTACCAACACGCATAAAATAANTCCGACNAACACAANCAACGCTTTATGTTGAAGTTTCATGGCAAGNCCTCTNAATTCACTCAATTTAGCNAAANANGAATACNNNACTTTCGNCATTTCANCTCANTAATTGTAGGCTAATNTTTCATCTTTTGCCGAAGGTAGCGGTAAATTATCAAGAACAAAGAGGGGCGATAGGTACAATAGTTTATAGCCGAAAGGAATATTAACTAATTAATTACTCAGTTAGTTTGCTTCCCCAACCGAGCTTATCACGACAGGTGGCATAGAAACTCTTATCCAAAGTATGTACCAACTTTAGTTTATGTGGCTTCTTGCGAATATAAAGTACGTCATTTGGCTGAGCTTGGATACTGGTCTGACCATCACAACTGACATGAGGCATCACCACACCGTCACCACCCAGTACAATTTTTATCTCGCTACTACCATGAACCACGATAGGTCGGGAATTTAGTGTATGCGCAAACATGGGAACCAATACCACGGCGTCGAGACTGGGGTGCATAATCGGCCCTCCCGCAGATAACGAATAAGCCGTAGACCCTGTGGGAGTAGAAACAATCNAACCATCTGAGCGTTGGCTATAAACAAATGCACCTTCGATATAAAGCTCAAATTCAAGCATCTGTACTGCTTGACCGGGGTGCAATACCACATCGTTAAGTGCATCGCCAAAGGCGATGGGTTGCCCTGCTCTTTCTATCTGCACGTCTAACAAAAAGCGTGTTTCGATGGTGTACTGCCCAGTAAAAACCTCATCCATCCGCTGTTCAACTTCTGATGGTAGTGCATCGGTTAAAAAACCAAGCCTTCCTCTATTGACACCAAATACCGGGGTACCCGGTTTCGCCAAGGCCCTTGCTGCTCGCAATAAACAACCATCACCACCCACTACAATCACTAAATCACAGGCTTCACCCAGGCTCTTGCGACTGCACACTTGCATTCCTTCATCCGGTAAAAAGGAGGCTGTGTCTGACTCAACAATGATATTCAATCCACGTTTTTCTAAATATTCGATCAACAGATGCAGCGTTTGTATCACCGACTGGCTACCCATTCGCCCCATTAGGCCAATATTTCTAAATACGCCTTTTTTCGGTTCATTACTTAAATTCAACGCTCTCTCTCCCGTTTATTAACGGCATAATTCTAACGTTATCTGGGGTAAATTGCGAAGCCTGGATTTTAGAAAAATCAGGAAAATGCCATTCGTTACTGGGTACAACCCGCCGCATTTTCGACATCAGGTTTGTGCTTTTCACAGCGATCAGTTTCCCCGGGCGTGTATTCACTGGGAACATCAATCCTAACCACCCTAGCACCACAACATTCATCTGCTGAAAATTGGGCGTTGCACACTGGGTTATCATAATGATTAATCCAAATCTGATACTGCTCTTTTGTAACAAGACACTTGCGNGCAGCATAAAATACAGCGTCCTCCATATAATCTGCCATATCGGCAAGCGGTATAGAGATATGNCCTGCNCCAGGATGAAATGCAATAAAGCTTANNCCTAAGTTTTCCAGTCGCTCCAAAAAATTATCTGCTCCTGAATTCACTAAACGGATTTTGTCTTTACGTAAGAGTGTCAATTCTTCACGCAATTGTTTAGTCACTTCGTGGCGATACATTAACTCCATATCACGCAATTGAATCTCTTCCTTCAGTTTGGCCGATTCCTCATTAACTCGTTCCTCGAGNATGTTTTCATATTTTTGCGTTAAGGCTTCGAGCTCAATCTTTTCATGGGCTTGTGCTTCGGATATTTTTGCATCAGCAACACCACCAATCGCATCTATTTGGGCCCGCTGTGCTTCACATTGCTCCCGCACCGCCATATTCTGCTTGTGTAATGATTCAATTTGTTGACGAAGCTGTTTTATATCACCTTCTAGAGTTTCCTTTTCCTGATAAAACCCGTACTTAATTTTTGCAACTTGCTCTTCGCGCTTTTTATCTAGGGTAGTGATATGCAAACGCTGGGCTTTAATTAGCTTTGCAATTTTATTACGTTGCTCTGATTCTATAGCTTTCCAACGGTTTTTTAATTCAGCATCACTGTATTCATTTCCCACCGATTGAGGAAATTGTGCTGGAGTTACTGCCTGCCCTTGACTGGGCATAGCGGGCTGCTGCTGAGAAAACCCTTGCGAGTGAGTCGGTTGTTGCTGGTATTGGGGTTGTTGTTGATACTGAGGCTGTTGCTGGTGTTGAGGTTGTTGT
>JAESQG010000285.1 GCA_016765265.1 Pseudomonadales bacterium
CTGGAGAAAAAAACAGCCAGCTCATTACGTTTTGTAATGAACTGGCCAGGGCATATGCGCACCCCGCAAATTATCAGCAACGTGGTAGAAGATCTGCTCGCGTTAAATGACCTGGAGGGTGCCATTAAAACTAGCCGCATGATTATTCAATTACAACCGCAGCCACCTGAACAACTTATGGCTAAGGCTTGGCAAACCATTGCCAACGCTAAATTCGACTTAAAACGCTACGCGGAAGCCGAAACCGCCATTGACACGGTACTATTATTCCCGTCGGTAAAAGGCAAAATACGAATTCAATTCAGTGATAGGCTGGCCGCCACCATCTATCGCCAAGCCGAACAGTTAAACCAGAAGGGATTAAAAGCGGAAGCAGCTCAAGAATTTCTTCGTCTCGGGAGCAAGCTACCCAATGCTGCCATTAAAATAAATGCTGATTACGATGCTGGGACACTTTTCCTCGAACTCCAACAATGGAATCTGGCTATTTCACTATTCGAAGGGTTACGCCTGCACTTTCCCCAGCACGAATTAACCCGCACACTACCGCCAAAACTAGCCTTAGCATACGAAAACACCGAACAGTGGCAAAGAGCTTCAGAAGAGCTTGAAACAATAGCCTCTCAAAACCCCGACCCAAAAAGCGATGAAACTCGTCAAGCTATTTGGCTAGCCGCCACCTACCAAGACAAAGCAAAAAATGGTGACCAAGCCATCCGTCTCTATAAGAAATACGTATGGGCCTACCCCCGACCATTGCCCCAAAAAGTGGAAGGTCAGTTCAGGCTAGTACAACTTTATCAAGAGAAACGTATCGATACTAAACGCATTTTTTGGCTACGGGGTTTGATTAAAAGCTACGACCAAGGCGGCGATGAAAACTCGGATCGGACACAATATCTCGCAGCCTACGCTGCATTTACCTTAGCTGAACCCGGGTATAAACACTTCAAAACAATTGCACTGACACTGCCGCTAAAACGAAGCCTAAAGAAAAAGAAAAAAGCCATGAACGCAGCACTAAAATCTTATATAAAAACCACAGAAATTGGCGTATCTGAATTCACCACAGCCGGTACTTTTAGAATCGGTGATATCTATCTCACACTCGCTGCCGATCTACTGGCAAGCCAACGCCCCAAGGGACTTAGCAATCTAGAACTGGAACAATACGAAATACTCCTAGAAGAACAGGCACTGCCCTTCGAAGATCAGGCTATAGAAATACTCGAATCAAATGCTCAACTCACACTAGAAGATATATACGATGAGTGGGTAAAGAAAAGTTTCGTCGCGCTAAGCAACCTTCTGCCAGGACGTTACGCGAAGCAAGAGCAAATAGAACCTTATGTAGAGACTATTTATTAAGATAATTTATTAAGATAATTTATTAAGGTAATTTATTAAGGTAATTTATGACCCAACAAATAAGAAACGTCCTTATCAACATAGCCCTTATAAACAAGGTCTTTATAAACACGGTCTTAAGTCTATGTTTCCTGCTGACGGGGGCGGGCTGCTCCATCCTAACGGGCGAAATCCCGCTACAGGGCGATCTATCAGATCATCCTGAAATGGCTGATCCAACTGATCCAACCGATCCAACTCTGCTTGAAGACTCGGCAATTACCAAGTTTGTCCTACCCGCACTCAACGAAGCGCAAAGACTGCAGGCTCAGGAAGCTAAAGAGACTATGAGAAAGCATTGGAATGTCTCAAAAAGGGTGAGAATAAACGCTCCCTCACCCTGCTAAAGAGCATCACTGCTCGTTACCCCGATCTCTCAGGTCCTTGGCTCAATCAAGGAATTATTCATATCAATTTCAACAATCTGATTGAGGCGGAAAAAGCCTTCAAGCAGGCATTAGCGATATACCCCGACAACCCCTATACCTTAAACATGCTCGGCATTGTGCTCCGAGAACAGGGTCAGTTCAAAAAAGCGAAACAACATTATGAGAAAGCCTTAAAAATTGATAAGCACTACGCAAAAGCCCACTTAAATTTAGGTATATTAGCAGACCTATACTTAAGGAATTTCCCCTTAGCACTGGATCACTTTGAACAGTATCAAGCCCTACAACCCACATCAGATAGACGCATCAGCGGCTGGATCAAGGACCTTAAACGTCGTATCAGGGCTGGTAAAGTTTAACGGCAGACGAAACCCTATGAAAATGACGCGTGCCGGGTGGTGCCAGGCAATGGATAAATAATTGAGAGGTAGTAACCGATGATTACAAGAAGAGAAATCACCCCGTGTATCATAATGGCGCTTAGCCTTTATCCAAACACGTTATTAGCTGGCGAAAAGGGCACGACTATTATTGGCAGCAACGAGTCCCCCAAGGTACTCAACATCGTACCTTGGAAAACAAAAGAACTAAGTGCAGATCCGTGGAAAAATCGCAAAGGACCTTCTAGCGCGGTTTTAAATAACGCACTAGAGCCCCTTGACAGAGATGAGCTACAACGAGAAATACAATACTACAAGCTTCTTCATGGCGCTGAATCCACCAATGATATCAAATAAAGACTGATACAAAATAAACCCAGAAATTAACTAAGAAATTAACGGCGCCTTCCGCGCCATCAGCTAAATTTAGGATGTAGCATTAGAGTTAGCTTGCTAATATGAAACATCCCTCGTGAGACGAATAAAAGCCCAATTTGTACAAATATTTAACATTTAAAGTTTAACACTGCAGGAGAATTATAATGCCGAGTCTAGACTCCACCACCACTCACAGCGCCGATGCTGGCGGAATGGGCATGTACACGACCATTGTAAGTTTCCTTCAAGATGGTGGCCCCTTTATGTACATCATCCTCGTCGTTTTTGGCTTTGGCATGGCCATCGCCATCGAGCGATTTATTTATCTCAAGGCCACCAAAGCAAAAAACCAGCTAATGTGGAAAAAGCTTTTTCCAATGTTATCCCAAGGCCAATTTAAACAAGCCATGGAAGTCGCCAAAACATCAAATAGCGCCATTGCTCGTATTCTCGTATATGGCCTGCAACGCAGCACCTTCGCTAAACGTCACGACGAAATTGAAATGGCAATGGAAGAAGGCCTAATGGAGATTATTCCGAGATTAGAGAGACGCACCCAATACCTCGCCACATTTGCCAACATTGCGACATTGCTCGGACTATTAGGGACCATCTTNGGNCTGATCTCAGCGTTTACCGCGGTAGCCAGCGCCGACCCCGCAGAAAAAGCTAACTTACTCTCTCAAAGTATCTCTATAGCCATGAATACAACCGCTTTCGGGCTCATGGCTGCTATTCCTCTGTTATTGCTATTCACTTACTTACAATCTCAAACTACCGACATCATTGATAGTATGGAAATGGCAACGGTAAAGTTTCTCAACGTGTTTCGTCAAGCCCAAAGCAATCAAGCCCAAAGCACTCAAGCCCAAAACAAGCAAGAAAAAACCGCTTCTAAACCCCAACGACAAGGATAGTGGCGTAGACATTAAACCCGCTTTAAACATGACGACAACACCCACGGAGACACTATGAGATCGCGAAGTAGACGCAGTCGCGAAGTCAACACCNAAATTAATATCACCGCCTTTATGAATTTAATGGTGGTGTTGGTGCCTTTTCTTCTAATCACAGCTGTGTTTTCACAAATATCGATACTCGAACTCAATCTACCCCCCACACAAAATCAGTCACCTCCGAACGAGCCCAAAAAACCCATAGTGCTGGAAGTATCAATATACAAAGATCGAATATTGCTNGCAGACAAACAAACCGGCCCTATCAAAATAATTCGGAATAAGGTCAACATCCCTCAGCGTAATGAGGGTAATAACACATTAGCCCCCTATGATTTTGTTGCCTTGAAAAAAGTGTTGATGATAGTGAAGAATAAATTTCCGGACATCACCGATGTCACCATACTATTAGAAGAAGACACGCCCTACGACCTATTGATCAAAACAATGGATACCGTTCGACTCTATAGTGTAACCAAAGAGGGCGAAACCATTCACTACGAGCTATTCCNCGATATCGCCATTGGCAATGCTCCTCTAGATTCTCCCTCTATGCGTACAGAGACACGCCCTGACACAAACACCGACGCAGGTGTAACAACAGTTCAAGCCTCCCTTCCTAAGGGGGCGTTAATATGAGTTCACGAAAAAAACATTCCCGCGCTGCAAAGCGCATGGAACGCCACTACAAACGTCAAAAACAAGGCACTGGGTTAAACCTGGTTGCCTTGATGGATATCTTTACCATTTTGGTTTTTTTCCTGCTGGTCAATTCCTCTAGCAGCCAACAACTGCAAACGAAAGCCGTGGATTTGCCAAAATCAATTGCTAGCCAGCTACCGAGGGAGACCCTGGTAGTGATGGTGAACGGTGACAGTATCGTGGTGCAGGGCCGCAAGGTTGCGGATGTTAAGCAAATCCTCAGATCATCAGGTGAGTCCATCGCTGGACTAAAAAAAGAATTGCTCTTCCAAGCGAAAAAGACCGTAGCACCGCTAAATGAGGCCGGTTTACCGGAAAGGGAAATCACCATTCTTGGAGACAAAGAAATTCCCTATGCTTTACTGNAAAAAATTATGATCACCTGCAGTGAAAATGAATACTCGCGCATCTCTCTGGCAGTCATGAAGAATGCAGAGGCAAACGCCACATGAGCGCTTACCTCCTAGACCCTCTTTTGCCTTGGGATATTTTACCCGAAGAAAAAAGTCGCTCAAAAAAAATCACCTCTGTCATCTTTTTAATATGCTTAGTGATCACCTTCGTAGTTCCCTTTTTACCCCTACCAGAAGAAGATCGATCCCAGCAAGAAACCCTGCCTCCTCGACTCGCAAAGCTAGTCATGAAAAAGAAAGCCATCAAGAAGCCCCCTCCTCCAAAGCAAGAGAAGAAAAAGCAAGAGAAGAAAAAGGAAGACAAGAAAGAAGAGATAAAGCCAGAAAAAAAAGAAGAAAAACCGCCTAAGGAAGCCCGAAGAAAAGCTCGCGAAGTAGCGAAAAAATACATCGCCGTTTTCGATGCCTTGGCAGACTTAAGAGATACCAACCTGCCTATCTTCAGGCCGAAAAAACTAAAAAAAGGATCTGGCAAAGAAGCCATCAAAGCAGATCGATCCATCGTCACCAGCGCAGCATCCTCTCGTAGTGGCGGGATCGTCACCGCCAAAGCCAGTATCGGCAGTGGCAGCCAGAGCCTTGAAAGTGTGGAAACCACTCAGGTGGAAAGCAAGCTTGCAGAGGTTCAACGGGCCGAACAAGAGCAAAGGAGTATCAAAGGAAAAATTGCCCAACGCACATCAGAGGATATCGAATACGTTATCCAACAAAACAAAGGCGCTATATACGGTATTTATAACCGTTTCCTTCGTAGAGATCCCAACCTCGAAGGAACCGTGGTACTGCACATGATCATCGCACCCGACGGCACCGTCACTCTTTGCGAAGTCATCTCAAGCGATCTGGAAAATACCTCCATGGAACGCAAACTCATTGCGCGCATCAGACTAATCAACTTCGGTGCTAACAATGTCGGTATCTGGGATAGCACCTATCCGATTACGTTTATTCCTTCTTAAAACACGAAATCCTCATCACTTGTGTAGTTGAATGGCTAGTGCATATGGGTGCCACCGCTAACGCTAAGAGTATCGCCAGTTACAAAACTTGCCTCCTCTGATGCTAGAAATGCCACAGCATTCGCAATTTCCTCTGGGCGTCCCATACGACGAATAGGGCCACTATTAAAAATGGGGGGATCATCCCGTTTTGCCATTTNGGTGAACACCGACCGAGCAAGTGGTGTGTCAATGGGGCCTGGTGCAATCGCGTTAACCCGAATATTATGTTTGCCTACCTCTCCCGCTAAGGATCTAGTCAACGCCATCACCCCAGCCTTGGCAGCCGAATAGGCGGTGCCGCCAGGATAACAAATAAAGCCCGCAGCTGAGGCGATATTAACGATCGCGCCGCCACCCGCCTTTATGATTTCTGGCACCGCTGCACGACAGCAATAAAAGGTACCCTTCAAGTTAACGTCAATTTGTATATCCCATTCTTCATCAGTTAAATCAACCAGGTCCCGGACTATATCTGTGCCGGCATTATTCACTAAAATATCTACCCGCCCAAAAGTCTCAATAGCAGCAGCGACCATCCCTTTAACCTGTTGGTTGTCACTCACGTCTACCTTAACACCTATGGCCTTACGGCCCAGTTTCTCAACCTCGGTGATGGTATCGGCAATTCTCTCTTCATGTAGTTCAGCTACCACAATATCAGCCCCTGCTTGAGCTAACCGGATGGCTATCGCTTTACCAATTCCTTGTCCGGCTCCCGTGACAATTGCAATTTTTGATGTTAAATCTGCCATGTCTAATTCTCCCTATTTTTTAGTCCCAGTCATCAAATCAAAACTCTGTTATTACTCTGTTATTACTCTGTTTTTGCATTCGATTCGACATCTGCGTTTTTCATTTTTAATAAATGGCTGACACTACTCTGCCGTTACTTTTTTCTTTCTGAAATTTGCCATCATTTCTTCCGATGAATTAGTCCTGGGGAAAGGCTCATCCGGAACCGGTAATCCAAGAAAATCGCACAAGGGCTGCCAGCCTTCACGTACATCAAATACGAGTAAACGTTCTGGCGGAACCGTCGCTTTCACCTCAGCATTATGCTTCTCAAAGATTTCAATTGCATAATCTTCGTCGTCAAGCCGCCCATTAAAGGTATCTTCCATAATAAGACGCTGCGCCATACTACCCTGCTGGGATGACTTATCTGCAGATTTACTGGCCAATAAACGGAAGATGGTTCCATGAATACTCTTATACCAAGCTTTGGGTTCTCGATGGGTTAAAATGACTTTAGCTTCTGGATAGAGCTCTATCAATTCCTTCCAGAAATAACAAGACGGCCAGTCCACAGCCG
>JAESQG010000286.1 GCA_016765265.1 Pseudomonadales bacterium
CGCTTCCCATTTGCCACATGAGCCAGGACAAACATTCTGCTCGGGCGGAGGGATCTTTCGGATAGAACGCGTCAAACTTTTCTGCTAAGTAGATAAGAATAGCGCCAGATTCAAATACACGGGTAGGCGGCGAGGTACTGCGATCGAGTAGAGCCGGAATTTTGGAGTTGGGATTTATTGCAACGAAATCACTGCCGAATTGATCACCGTCATTTATATTTATTAGGTACGCATCGTATTCTGCGTCAGTCTTACCCAGGGCTAATAGCTCTTCTAACATAATCGTGACTTTTACTCCGTTGGGTGTCGCCACCGAATGAAGCTGTAAAGGATGTTCACCAATGGGCAACGTTTGCTCACGAATGGAGCCTGCGATAGGCCGGTTTATTTTACTAAATTTTCCACCACTTTCTTTGTCCCATTTCCAAACATTCGGCGGCGTGTACTTTACTTTATCAGTCATAATATTATTCTACCTGAGTTAAATAATGACGGAGGCACTAGAAGAGATTGAACCTTATTTACATCAACCTGCTTAATGACAGTCCATTTGCATCTATTTAGGAGTATTTAGGAGTGACGGCCTCTTTGTTTACACAATTTAGTGGTACGTCTCCACTGCTTATCCTACGAATATTTTCGGCTACGCCGCTGGCAATACCCTGAAAACTCAAATCTGTTGCACCGCCAATATGCGGTGTAGCGGTAACGTTGTAATCAAACAGCGGATCTCTAGGGTCGCAAGGTTCCTCCCAGAATACATCTAACCCGGCACCCATAATCTGCTTCTCTTTCAATGCCTCAAATAAACAGTCGTAATTAATGATGCCCCCGCGAGCTACGTTTATAACGAAAGCGCTGGGCTTCATCAATCCGAATTCGCTACTACTTATCAGGCCCCTAGTTTCATCATTAAGCGGCGCTGCAAGCACCACAAAATCAGCTTCGGGTAGTAGGCTATGCAGCTGATCATGGCTATCATGTCGGTGGACTTGTATAGCCTCTTCTTCAACAGTGCCCTTGGGGCCAGATCGGGATACGGAGAGGATTTTCATTTCAAATCCTTGCAAGCGACGTGCAACTTCGCGTCCTATACCACCAAAACCGATAATGAGTACGGTACGACCCTTTAATGTCCTACCAGTGGGAGTTGCGACTTTTCCGTTTTGTACGCTCTGCCGGGCTTCGGCATAGCGTCGAGATAAAGCCAACATATGCATGACGGCCACCTCTGCGACAGATTCAGCGTTACCCGTACCCGCTGTGGGAACGTTGGCAACGTAAACGCCCTTTGCACTGGCGGTAGGAATATCAACCACATCTAGGCCGGCACCAAATTGCTGGACTAGTTTAAGATTAGGCAAGGACAGTTCCGCCTCACCGAGGGAAACTATAGCGGGTATCAAGACATCCGCATCGGCTGCTGTGGTAGCGATTTCCTCAGGGGAACATTCCAGAATTTCATGATCGGGAAGAAGTCGCTGCAGCATATCTGTAATAAACCGAAGGCCTTTTTGACATAAATACACTTTCATCATCAATTCCTTTTTAATGAGATTTGTATTGAATCGTGGCGATTTATCAAATTAGTGTCAAGTAATACCAATATTTTTTAGCTGCGGAAATTATTGAAGATCATAGTGCGCGCAGGCTGCTTTTACTTTACCTGAAGCATTAAAATAAAATACCTCAGCGGACAAACCCCGTACTCCATTGTAGATTAGGGTAATGCTATTTACGCCCACTAAAACATCCAGTTTTTCGAAGTGTAATTCAGGATACTTTTTTAACGCTTTAGACCAATACACTCTTATTATTTCTTTACCTTTGAGCGTACCAGATGCCTCATTCATTGTTGCAACGATAACGGGCGATGTCATTTCGAAGTCATCAATATAGTGGGATAAAATGTTTTCTAAATTGTGTGAATTCCAGGCTTCAATCCAGTGATCTGCAAATTTATTGGCTTGTTTAATATTCATATTGGCAGGTGCCTGTTTAGCCGAGGTAAATTCTTTCAGTAAAAATCACTTGTTAAGTAGTAAACCATTTCAGTCGCAAAGCGCCGCCCTACTTCTAACTCTGATGCCGTATCCAAGTGAACTCCATCACTCTTAATAGACAAATCGTCTGTCCGTATCATCGTTACATGGTCATTCTGCAACTCCGCTGCCATCAACTCTTGCTCCATCTTCATTTCATCCCACATTGGAAAGGCTTCGTCCCAACCGGTTTCAGGGTCAACAATCGCAAGCTGGGCGTAACTAATAGGCAGGTTGCTAATACCTACATCAGTTCTCAAAGTTTTAATCATAAACTTAAACTTGTCGGCCCATGATTGCACTAGTTCCATTGAGGAAGAGTCAGACTCTCCTTGGTACCACAGCACTCCTAACAGCTCCGCTGACTCCATCGCCACCCTAATTTGCTGCAGGCAGTTTCCATAAAATGTATCGACTGAGCTATCGGGATACCACTGATCAATGAGCGATCCTCCAACCGCACAGGAGACCAATCCAATATCAAGATAGGGGTATTCACTATAGACAGCATCTGCAAAAGCAACCCCTGGGCCAACCCCAGCGTCCTGAAGAGGGTATTCGGCAAACTCAAGACCACCCTCATCGTTGAGCACAAACAGGTGCGAACCGTTTACCGGAAAATCCTCGGGTAAGTCATCTAAGTTACCTGCCCCCACCATATTGGATTGACCCATCAGGAGATATACTCCTTTACGCTGATTAGGTCTAACAGGGAACTCTGATGCTGACGCGATAAGACTACCGGAACCGTTAGACTCGCCAACCCTATTCAGTTGTACCGACTCTCCATTATCATCGATGGGTGTATCCTTTAAAGAACCTTTACAGGCCACTAAACCAAATACAACACACAACACAGCACACAAGACAACTACATGCCTAAGACATCGCAACAAAAACATAATCTTCAACTTCTAATTTTCGGTACTTGCAACTAATGAGGGCTACTACATGATTTCAATAAATAAAATCACTGTCACCAACACAGAACATTTTACAAATGACCAAAAATCCAATCCGTTGTCGATCTATCCGTTGCTTTAGAAGGCACACTCATGCGCTCTTACTAATAGGCTTATTTGAAGTATTTACTCTCGTAGGGAACAAAGCAGAAGCAAAATTCTTTGGGTATTCTAAACGCTGGGCGACGATCTGATAACAGCATGTCATCCGCGTGGCCGGATTGTATTAGCTAAAGAACGTGGAAATCAAGTTAATTTCAGGAATACGGCCCTATAGATTCGAACCTTCTCTGGCATAGCGCAGCAATCCTGCCACGCTAACACAATCAGTAATGCGCCCATCCATCACCATGGCAAGCGCTACACTAAAAGGTAGTTTTTTTACTGTAATATCCTCAGTTGCCTCCAGTTGCATTTCTCCTTGCGTCAGTTCTTCGGCCACGAAAACCAAGCCTTCTTCATCAGTCACTGAGTTGGAGGTATGCACTCGCATTAGCTGGACCCAATGGTCAGCACTCAAGCCCGTTTCCTCCTTTAGTTCTCTTTTCGCTGTTTCTAGTGGATCGGTTCCCAGTGGAGATCCTCCCATGGGAATCTCCCAAGAATATTCCCTCAAGGCATAACGGTATTGATGCACCAACCAGGTATTGCCCTGCTTATCGATAGGGATTATGCCTACCGCCTTACTCTTGAAGTGCACACGACCATAAATACCAGAGCCACCCGCGGGAGTAAGCACCTCGTCATGACACACCGAAATCCACGGATTATCATAAACCTCTTTAGTGCTCCGGCGTTTCCAGGGACCGATTATTTCTAGCCTCTTATCCGTCGTCATTGAATACTCCTAATTGATGTGTAGTGACTCTCAGGCATGGGAAATCAGCAAACATGACAACATAACTATCATTTATGTTGTCATGTTTGCTTCTGTTTTTTCACTATGATGAGTTTCCCTTTAGTGAAGATGAGTGGATCTTCCCAGGAGAAATGAAAAAGTAGAAAAAAGTACCGGCGAGAAATTAATGCTCCCTTATAAAGAACATGGCTCATCTAGAATTAACAACAGACTCTGAGAATGTTCTGCTGCACTGCGGCCCAACTCGGTAAGGTAACCCCCGTCAGACAATGAAGTGAGGCCCTTGTCAAACAAGCGTTGTGCCGCCGCAACGGCATCAGACCCAGCAGCAGCATGTACTTTTATGCCCTCCTGAGTTGTCTCTAGGTTAAATTGATTCAGGATATTGAGTTCTTCAGCCAGCTCTGGATTGTATGGCATCTGTCTGTCTCCTTATGTCTTTATCTTCATCCTTGAGCTGCCAGTGTACATGAAAAATAAGCACTGCCAAAGGTTCTCCTCGGAGGTAGCTCAGACCTTTGTTTTGCTCAATATGCGAGCAGAATAGAGGCGCTATCTAGCTGAACTTACGAAATACGCCGTACCTGAAAGACTTTTCCTTTTAACCTCCCGCTTTCTAGCTTTTTAAGTGCATTATTAGCAGCTTGTCTGCTCACAGCAACATAGGCTGAAAAATCAAAAATCACTATTTTACCAACCTCACTACCCGCAATACCGTTTTCACCGGTGAGGGCACCGAGTATGTCTCCTGGGCGTACTTTATTCTTTTTTCCGCCACTGATTTTTAGGGTGACCATGGGCGGTCCAAAAGGGATTTGATCAAGTAACTTCGGTGGGGGTAGCGGGGCCAGTGCAATGGCCTGATTTTGGTGTTCTTCAAGCCTATCGATACGGAATTGTTCCTTACTATTGAATAGGGTACAGGCGATGCCTTTATTGCCCGCACGCCCGGTGCGACCAATCCGATGGGTGTGTACATCTAACTCACGGGAAAGCTGGTAATTAAAAACGGCATCGAGCTTGTCCACNTCCAGGCCACGAGCAGCAACGTCNGTGGCAACTAANATAGAGATACTTTTATTTGCAAATAAAACCAGTGTTCNATCCCGATCCTTTTGTTCCAGATCACCATGCAGAGCCATGGCCTTAAAGCCGTAGTGATTAAGGCTGTCGGCCACCAGCTGAGCATCCTTTTTAGTGTTGCAAAAAACCAGAGTGGATTCTGGTCGGTGATCCAAGAGTAATAAACGCAAAGCGGTGATACGTCGCTCTGTGTCATTCCCCTCTCCTGCCTCAATTTTATAGAACGATTGCTCAATAGTGCTTTCATTATGGGAATCCCCTACGTCCACCATACGCGGTTGTTCCATGATGCGATTAGACATAGCCTGAATAGTGTCGGGATAAGTGGCGCTGAATAGTAGGGTTTGTCGCTGGGGGGGAAGGTATTCAATGATGTCGTTGAGCGTATCTTCAAAACCGCTATCTAACATGCGGTCGGCTTCGTCTAGNACGAAACAATTCAAATGACTAAGGTCAAGATTACCCTTGCGTAAATGGTCTTCCACTCTGCCGGGAGTACCCACAATAATGTGCGCACCATGTTCCAATGAACCCTTTTGGGGGCCAAAAGGTGTGCCNCCATTAAGGGTGAGAACTTTGACATTTTCAACACCGCGAGCCAGTTTTCGAATTTCTCTGGCNACCTGATCCGCCAACTCACGGGTGGGACATAANACCANCGCTTGGACGCGAAACTGCTGAGCATTTAGCTTATGCAATAAGCCTAGCCCAAAAGCGACGGTTTTACCGGAGCCGGTTTTTGCTTTGCCTATCACATCTTGCCCTTCAAGAATGTGAGGCAAACTTTCAGCCTGGATCGGTGTCTGGCTGTGATAACCCANTGAATCTAGGTTNTTAAGTAACGCNGGGGATAGCTCTAGTGTGTCGAAGTTTATATTATTCAAAAGGTCACCTGATTAGTTGCCATCACATTATAGCAATAAATNGTATAGCAATAAANGGTATGCCAATANAATGACCTAGGACTTAAACCCTATAAACTACTTAATCCCTATAAACTACTTAATCCAACTAAACCTCAACTAGATGCCCACGCTTAGGTTTCAATGTAGGTAGCGAATACCGGACCACACGCGCTATAACGGTTCTGTATTGATCCCAAAATCTGGCCGAATTGTAGGTTAGTCCGTATTTTTTTAGAATTACTTCCACTTTAGGTGACATTTCACCATACCTGTGAGCAGGCAAATCAGGAAATAGGTGATGCTCAATCTGATAACTTAAATTCCCGGACATTATATGTAACCACTTTCCACCAATAAAGTTGCTTGATCCCAGAGCTTGGCGGCAATACCACTCCCCCCGTGTCTCTTTCTCATAGTCTACGTCATGAAATATTTGTGTATCTTTGGTAAAGTGCCCACAAAATATGACAGATGCCGACCACAGATTTCGAATAAAATTAGCTAGCAAATTTGCAACTAAAACCTTAATCGCCATGGGGCCTGCTAACAATGGAAAGAAAATATAATCTTTGATCATTTGTCCTTTCACTTTTTTTAAAAACCGTTTTAAGAAAGGCACCTTCTCTTTTACAGCGACNTTACCATTAGCAATATTTTCGATTTCCAGTTCGTGCAATCCCACACCTGTCTGGAAAAAAGTGCTTAACAAACCNAAAGTAACAACGTTAAAAACATGCCGCAGTTTCCACGNAGTGTCATCACTTAAACGCAAAATCCCGTACCCATAATCTCGATCCATACCAATGATATTGGTATAAGCATGGTGTTCATAATTATGCGTTTTNCTCCAGGAATCTGCATCGCACTGGTTATCCCATTCGTAGGTCTGCGAATACAGAGCAGGATCGTTCATCCAATCGTACTGCCCGTGCATAACGTTATGTCCAATCTCCATGTTTTCCAATATTTTTGACACGGATAGCAAACCTACACCCAAAGTCCAGGACACCGGTTCAATACTAAAATGAATAAATACACGCCCCAGTATTTCGCTATACCGCTGCTTTCGAACCACCCCCCTAATATAATCAGCATCCCTTTGACCAAGGTCCGCCAAGACCTCAGCCCTTAATTGATCCAACTCTCCAGCAAACGCCTCCAGCTCGGCCTTCGTCATCAAATGAACCTGANATNCCTCCTGTTGATCCGCTCTTATATTCATAATAAATTCCTTAATATCGCATTACAGGTCGTTGATGGAAACATCCCCTACAGGGACGGATATGCAGGCTTGAATTTGAATTTGATCTTCAGGGATTAGCTTTCCGGTTATCGTATTCATCACCGAGCCTACACCTCGCTGGCATTTACACTCAAAACAGATACCATTTCTACATCCAAATTTCGGATTAAGACCTACCAACTCTGCCAATTCAAGCAATGTTTTGTCGCCTTGAGACAGCACTTGTTTCCCGGATTTGAAAAAGTGTACGGTTCCTTTTGCGTTAGCATTTGAATTGCGTCTAAGGGCGGGAAAACTTGAGCCAAAGCTCTCTTGCTTTATTTGCTCTGACTTAACACCTAAGTCCGCTGCAGATGAAATAACTGCATCCATAAACCCAGGAGGTCCACACAGAAAAATGGCTCGATCAGCAATATCTGCGCAATCACTGCGAAGTTGCTCTGGTGATATAAACCCTTCATCATTGGTGTAATGAGGCAAAAATGTGAAATTTGGAAGCAATGAGGCCAATGAAGATAATCGTTGCGCGAACACCNCCTCGTTTTCAGATAAGACATGATATATAAGCTTAAAATTTAGCGCTGGATTATGTTCCTTTATATCCTCTATCATTGACATAGCAGGCGTAATCCCAGAACCGGCGGCAATAAAAAGAATACTCTGATTCAATGACCCACCGCCCCTAATGTATTCAGTAGCGGTAAAACTGCCCGCAGCGGGACTGACACAGAGGACATCTCTGACCGTTAATGTCCTATTGAGATAGGTTGATACTCTCCCCTCTTGGACTTCCTTAACAGTAATATCGAAACATCCGGTATCTCTAAAAAATCGCTCTGACGAGGATATGGAATAATTCCTTTTTAACCTGACGCCATTCACTTCCACCTCAACGCTAATATACTGACCGGGTACAAAACCACTCCACTGCCGATACGGCTTGAGCGTCAGTGTTACTGTATTTTTTGTTTCCCTTTTCACATTGACCACATCAGCGGCGGTTCGCCGTCTACTGAAAAGTGGATCGATTTCACAAGACATAAACTCAATATAATCTTGTATTACACCGGTTTTTTTTAGGTACCTCGTGTAGGCAGACACAAACCGACTCTTTATTGAGCCTAATTGATCGGTTGCAATGTCATAGGTCATGTTAATCTCTCCTCATATTAGTGTACATGTGTGTACTGTATAGAATAAGAAGAGACAAAGCAATATTTTACATAAGTAATGTATAAGTTTAATAAAGTGGGNTAATCTTCATTATATACAGTATCTTAAGTAACACATCATACTGTACGGTAATCTAGCATGGTAAACGGGAAGACTGAAACGGAACTCGAAGTATGACAATAAATACAATTATTGTGTTCAAATGCTCNCTATATTTTGCTGAAGCGTAAGCATCCTCACAGCACCACANTTAGTTTGAGCAGTTTGCTATGGNTATGNGTATGGNTATGAGTATGGGTACAGGTATATTACGTCGCCGTTTCAAACCCACTATAACTCGCCAGAGGGAAATCGATCGACGAGTCTTTAATTTGAATTCGTCTTTTGATTTAACTAGAACTCAACTTTTCACGATGATGATATATCCTTTATTCAATTCAAAGGAAGTATCAGCCGCATCGTGTTTTTTTCGAATAGATCGAAGGGAAATAACTGATTCCTAAAGGTCTTACCCCATAATATTCATCCGTACGGCGAAGTCATGAAACCCGCTAAAAAAGTGATGGGGCTACGACTCAATATACCTTTTACCTTATATACAGAGGTTATTTTTTATTTTTTTCATCCATAACATCCTGGTCATAGCTGATTCCTATTGGGTAAGTCTTATGCAAGAAATTGCCAAGATAGAAGCATATGGAATTAAAACAACTTCATCTGGAAAAACAATTATGGTTGAATATTCACAACCTAACACGAATAAGCCACTACATCTAGGTCACCTTAGAAATAACATGCTCGGCTACTCACTGGCAAATATATTAAAGGCGAACGGGCACAAGGTTATTAAGGCAAATATTATCAATGATAGAGGCATACACATTTGTAAATCGATGTTGGCTTGGTTGAGATGGGGAAATGGTGAAACGCCAGAATCTTCAGGTTTGAAAGGAGATCATTTGGTGGGTAAATATTATGTGGAATTTAACACACATTATAAAGAAGAAATTAAAACGCTTGTAGATGACGGAAAATCTCAGGAAGAGGCAGAGAAAACAGCTCCCTTAATTATTGAGGCACAGGATATGTTGAAAAAGTGGGAAGCCGGCGATGAGAGCACAATAAGCACCTGGAAAGAACTGAATTCATGGGTCCTTGGTGGTTTTGATGAATCTTATAAGAAATTAGGAGTTGACTTTGACGAAGTATACTATGAATCCAATACATATTTATTGGGAAAAGAACATGTCGCTACTGGATTGGGGAAGGGGTATTTCTATAAGAAGGACGATGGATCAGTTTGGTGCGACCTGGAAGAGGCTAAATTAGACCCTAAGTTATTACTCAGGTCTGATGGGACTTCTGTTTATATGACTCAAGATCTTGGAACCGCCGTTAAACGATTTGAGGATTACAAATTGGATCAACAAATATACGTGGTAGGTAACGAGCAGAACCACCATTTCAATGTGCTTTTTTCCATTTTGAAAAAGATGGGCTATGAGTGGGCTGATTCTAATTATCATTTATCCTATGGTATGGTCGAGCTTCCCAGTGGAAAAATGAAATCACGTGAAGGTACTGTTGTAGATGCAGATGATATTATGGATGAAATGGTTGCAACCGCCAAAAAGCTTTCATTGGAATTGGGAAAGTTGGAAGGTATGCCCAAAGATGAACAGGAGAAACTTTTTGAATCCATTGGATT
>JAESQG010000287.1 GCA_016765265.1 Pseudomonadales bacterium
AGGTGAGTATCGGTACCATTATTGCGCCGCCACCGATACCTAACAATCCCGCCATCACTCCGACGAATAGACCTAATAACAGAAACAACATGACCCATTCAAACCCTAACATCTTTACTCCAATAACGTTTTTTTCTTAACCTGTTTTCTCTTAACCTATAATGATATGAACCGTATACTAGTCGCCATTTAGATTCAACTAACAGCCAGTACTCGATTGACGATAGGATTATAGGTATCGTACCCTTGATTCCTTATTAGTCATTCCTAAACCCTTAAGAGCTATGCATGAAAATTGGTATTGTTTCTGATATACACGGTAATCTTCCCGGCCTCAATCTTGCGCTCGATATCATGGGCTCTGTTGATCGGCTACTTTGCCCTGGGGACGCGTTTGATGAACACAGTTTTTCAAACGATGTAGTCAGACGCTTGCGTGAGTTAGATGCAGATTACGTGTTAGGTAATCATGAAGATGTGTTTTTTTCCAACGCTGGTGTGCGCGCCCGAAACCACAAAGGTGTTGATCAGGATCTAGTGGCCTGGGCTGCAGAACGGCCTCATCACTTGGAATTGAAATGTGATAACAAACGTCTCTTACTCTTTCATTCAACACCATGGGAGCCCTATGGTGATTATATATTTCCTCATATGACCGCGAAATTAGAACGTTTTTGCGATTTCGATGCGGACTATATGGTCTATGGTCACACCCACTCCCAATTATTAAAACGAAAAAATGGCACACTCGTCATTAATCCGGGATCGGCAGGGCACGGCAGGGACCCCAGCAACAGCCGTCATCTTTCCTGTTGCGTGCTTGATACCTCTAGTGATGAAGCTATTATTCATAATTACCCAGATCCACGCCTTGCATAATGAATAAAGATTAGGAGTTACCATGTTATTCCCATCACTTCAGAAAAATCATGCCCCTGGTTTTAAGTTTTTTTGCTTTTCATTTCTTTTTTCATTCTTTTTTCTATATCCGATTAGCAGCCACGCTGAGGCGCCTAACAAAAAGCCCTCTGCTTCAGCTATCGCTAGTGCTCACCCCACTGCGACTCAAGCGGGATTTGATATTCTTAAACAAGGCGGTAACGCTTTTGATGCGGCTATTGCAGTGGCCTCTACCTTATCCGTAGTAGAACCTTACAGCTCTGGCCTAGGAGGCGGTGGGTTTTGGCTGCTACATCAGGCCAGTGATAATAAACAAGTGATGATAGATGCCAGAGAAAAAGCCCCCGGCAAAGCATTTGCCGATATGTATCTCGATGATCAAGGCAATGTTGATCGCAAAAAGGCGATCAACGGCCCACTCGCCGCAGGCATCCCTGGCCAAGTGGCTGCGTTTGTTCATCTTGCCAATCACTACGGCAAACTACCTCTGAGCAAATCACTAGCACCGGCAATTTCAGCAGCACAAAATGGTTTTCCTGTTAATCCCATTTACCAGCGACTAGCTGGGTATCGGGCATCAACCCTTAAGCAGTATAAGGATTCAAACGCTATATTTTTGAAAGAAGGAAAAGCACCAACCCTAGGCCACATGATTGTGCAGAAGGATCTCGCCAATACACTAAGAGCCATCGCGGAAAAAGGATTAGCAGGCTTTTATCAGGGAGATATTGCAAAGCGTCTGGTTACGAGTGTACAGGCGAATGGTGGTGTCTGGACTATGGAGGATTTGAAACAATATAACATCGTTGAACGCACGCCTCTTATCGGCCACTATCGCGGCGCTAAAATTATTTCCGCCCCGCCGCCTTCCTCAGGCGGTATTGCATTAATTAGTATTTTAAATCAACTGGAACAATTTGATTTTGAAAAGATGTCTTCTATTGAGAGCATACATGTCATGGTAGAGGCCATGCGAAGGGCCTATCGGGACCGCGCAGAATTTCTCGGCGATAGTGATTTCGTTAATGTACCTATTGAGCGACTAACCCAAAAACAATACAACCAGAAACTGGCCAGCAGCATCGATCTCGCCAAGGCCACCCCTAGTAGCGCGTTAGGTAAACCCCTTGATATGAGCAGCGGACCTCACACCACGCATTTTTCAATATTGGATGAAGAAGGCAATCGTGTTGCAGCCACCCTGAGCATCAACTTACCCTTTGGTTCAGGCTTTATCGCGGAAGGGACAGGGGTAGTATTAAATAATGAAATGGATGATTTTTCCGCGAAGCCCGGGGAGCCCAATGCCTATGGCCTGATTGGCTCCCATGCCAATGCCATCGCTCCAGGCAAACGCCCACTGTCCAGCATGACACCCACATTTGTGGAGAGGGACAATCAAGTGGGTATCTTAGGTACGCCCGGCGGCAGTCGAATCATAACAATGGTGCTACTCGCCAGTTTAGAAATGCTAAAGGATCAACCGGTATCAGACTGGGTTTCAAGGCCCCGATTCCATCACCAATATTTGCCCGACGTTATTCAACATGAGCCCGATTTTTTCAACAAAGATGAGATGAAAATACTAGAGAGTAAAGGCCACCGACTCAAATCTATTGGACGGCGTTACGGGAACATGCACGCTATTTCATGGCAGTTGGATACCAACACGGTAACCGCAGCATCAGATCTGCGCGGTGTCGGTGAGGCTAAAGTCGCAAAGATTAAACTGCTTAATCAATAATACTGATCTCGATCTCTTAGGTGGCGTTTGGTGCAACCTAAACACCGCAAAAAAGTCGACTTAAACGGCACGATGACCATCTGCTCGCCTACTTCGATGGCGTTCCCACCCATTAGCGAAAATGGCAAGGTCGCAACATAAATCCCCGCACCGACAGCAGTGCTCACCAACATTATGGGGCGCACTATTGTTGCATCGGCAACCATTGATAAACTAGAAGGTCGTTCATCAATTCTCGCCGCATGAGACATTGCGGGCAGCAAAGACAAAGTAACCAAAATACCTGCCATTAATCCAATCAAAGGGTTGTTGTNTNTACGCTTCATAGCCATACCTTCTTAATAAANATCTATAAATAACNGTCTAATGTATCACACAAATCTTAGACCTAAAAAANGGGTTGNTCCTTAATAATACACAATTTTATAGTTTTCTCCTGNTGATATAGTTTTCTCCTGCTCAATTAGCTAAATNAGCTCTCTTAAAAAGANAGANCCTCCTTTCGCGAGCATCGGATAAAACGCGCTTTCCTCCTTAAGTTTGGCAGAGTTTACAGAATACGGTAGCTCTTTGACCAAGACGAATTTCACGCAGGTCATCACCACATTCTACGCAGGGCAAACCCGCCCTGCCGTACACATTCAGAGATTGTTTGAAATACCCCGGTTTTCCATCACTACCCACAAAATCCTTTAAGGTGGTCCCTCCTTGATCAATAGCTGCCTGGAGCACCTCCTTAATTTTATCGACTAAAATACCTAAACGGGCTGAGGAAATACGTCCGGCTGCTCTCTTCGGGTGTATTCCTGCTAAAAAAAGAGCTTCGTTAGCGTATATATTCCCTACTCCAACCACTATGTGGGCATTCATGATAAGGGTTTTTATTGGCCCCTTTCTCCCTATAGCTAACTTAGCCAAATGTGCTGCTGAAAAATCTGTCGTCAATGGCTCTGGCCCTAGCTCCCTAATGAGCTTGTGCTCTTCCACTGGCTCTCCAGTCCATAACCACGCACCAAATCGCCTAGGATCGGTGTAGCGTAAGACCATTCCGTTTTTTATCACCATATCAACATGATCATGTTTTTCGGGTGGGATCGTCGGTTCCACCAAACGTAAACTACCAGACATACCTAAGTGAACCAAAAGATGCCCTTGCGAAAACTGTAGCAATAAATACTTCCCCCGCCGTCGCACCGATAACACTGTCTGATTACTCACTAGAGCGGGCAAATCTTTTGGAATGGGCCACCGCAATTGCTGATGCCGTACAATCAATTTTTCTACGACTTTACCACTAATATGTGGTTCGATACCCCGACAGGTTGTTTCTACTTCTGGCAGTTCAGGCATGATGACTCTACATAACAGAGGTGCAACTCGATAACGGGTGGATAACTCTGTCTTTAATTCATGTTGAAATTGATACTCTTGTCTCATGGCCCTTTGCTCTCGCATTTTTTGCTATAGGGTCATCGAGCAGAATATCGGTATTCTATAAGTATTTTGGCTCTATTTTGTAAATAAATGATAGGTATTTTAACGCATGTTACTTGGCGTAGACACAGGTGGTACTTTTACGGATTTCGTACTTATTACCCAAGAGGGAATGCGCGTACATAAACGCCTCTCAACACCTCACGCTCCCGCCAAAGCAATTTTGCAAGGCTTAGAGGAACTCGACTTAATGTCTGCGGCAAAAAGCGGACAGCTAACCATAGTCCACGGTAGTACTGTCGCCACTAATGCTGTGTTGGAAGGAGAGGGCGTTAAAACGGTTTTTATCACCAACCGAGGCTTATCGGATATGCTCTCCATTGGGCGGCAAACCAGAACCTCTCTCTATGATCTTTGCCCCTATCCCAACAATCCCCCGGTGCCTAAATCCCTTTGCCTTGAAACCGGTGGGCGATTAGACCCACAGGGCAACTTAGTGGAGGCGTTGACAAAGGACGATTTAAAAAAACTTGTTGAACAAATTCGGCAATTAAAACCGGATGCAGTTGCTATCAATCTACTCTATTCATTTATCGATGATAGCCATGAAAAGGCCATCGAATCAGCGTTACCCAAATCTCTTTTTATTTCACGATCCTCATACGTACTCCCTGAATACAAAGAATATGAACGCGGCATAGCCACCTGGTTAAATGCCAGTTTGGGCCCCTTAGTGGCCAACTATCTAAAACAATTAGACACCGCTTTATCCCCCTGCCCAATAAGAATAATGCAATCCAGTGGTGGTACGATGAATATAGATTCAGCCGCTAAGCAGGCGGTGCGCTTACTCCTCTCGGGACCCGCAGGTGGTCTCGCTGCGGCGCAATTTATTGGCCAGCTAAGTCATTCAAAAAAGCCAGGTGATAGAAATAAATTAAGCCACAGGAATCAACTCATCACATTTGATATGGGCGGCACCTCTACCGATGTGGCGCTAATTGACGGGCCGCTAACCCTGACCAATGAATCCAGGATTGGCAACTATCCTGTGGCAGTCCCCATGGTCAATATGCACACCATCGGTGCCGGAGGGGGGTCCATCGCTTTCAAAGATCAAGGCGGGCTTTTGCAAGTGGGCCCACAATCCGCTGGATCAGAACCGGGCCCCGCGTGCTATGGCAGAGGCGGTACACTAGCAACAGTTACCGATGCCAATGTAGTGCTAGGGCGTTTACGGCCCGCCCTTTTTCTCGGGGGAAACATGTCTTTGGATGTGGAAAAAGCCAAAGAAGCTGTAGGGGATTTAGCTCAATCACTCAAACTAAGTTTATTAGAAACGGCCTATGGCATCATCTCAATAGCCAACGATCACATGAGCCGTGCGCTGCGTGTTATTTCGGTACAAAGGGGATATGACCCCAAGAAATTTCAACTTTGTTGCTTTGGTGGTGCCGGTGGACTTCATGTTTGTGCTCTTGCTGATGCTTTACAGATACCGAAAGCCATCATTCCCATCAATGGTGGCGTGCTCTCTGCCTTGGGCATGTTGGTGGCGCCAAGAGAACGACAATTATCCATTACCCATCAGTGTTTACTTTCTCAGATAAAAATAACAGACTTGAATCCGCTAATTCAACAACTGGAAGAACAAGGTCAACAAGCATTGATGACTGAAGGCATTGATCAAAATGACATAGAGCGAGCGGTGTCCTTAGATCTTCGTTATCAAGGTCAAACGCATACACTCAATGTAATATTTGAAAACTCTTTAGAACAGATGATTAAAACCTTTCATCAACAGCACAAAGCACGCTACGGTCATGCCCTAAGACTAGCGGTGGAATTGGTCAATATCAGGGTTGGCGTCAGTGCGGAAAGTGATCCCATTAATTTGCCCCGTCTAGACAAAGCATCGAAATCAAACATTAATCCGTCGCCTCTGCAAAAAGTATTTCTTCACTATTTGCAAGACAATACCCTGCACGATAAGGTTCACTCGATCGAAACCCCCGTTTACCAGAGAGATCAACTTAAAAATGGCCACTTTATTAAGGGACCAGCCCTCATCACTGAAACAGTATCTACCACATTAATCGAGCCCAACTGGCAAGCCACTGTTGATGAATGGGGGAATTTATTATTAGAACGGCGACGATAAAATTTATTATTTATACATACTATGACTGGCAATATCCGCCCATTCAATAGCATGTAAATAAGCATTCCAAATGTCCTCTTGCCCCAATGAACCCAGATGAACTTCACTCCATGAACCGGATTCATAGGCTATCACCGTATGTAAAACCAATCCAATTTGCCCCTCATGCTTTAAAACCGCAGAGACAATTTCTTCAGAAAACGGAAGCTCTTCGAAAATTTCTTCGTGTGGCATATCCATTAAGGCATCTAACAGGGAAAATAGCCCAGCAGTAAAAAACATACTTGGTTCATCTAGTAACAATCGGGCAGACAACTCCTGACACATACGTGCACGCACCATCGCAGTCAGTAACAACGCATGAGGCTTATCATCCATTGCCGCCAATGCAAGTATTGATGCCCAGCACTTTAGCTCATCCAGCCCCAGTAACACCACTCCCTCTTGAATAGAATCTACTTGTCTTGGTAAGCCAAAAAACGCGGAATTAACAATACGCAAAAGCTTGTAAGTTAGGCGTGCATCTTGGCAAATAAGATACTCCACTTTATCGATTTCAACCTCAGTCGAACATAACTCTTGGAGTAAGTTAAGTACTACCATTTTCGATGCCGGCACTGCCTTATTTTTTATTACTTTAGGCTTTGCCAAAAAATAACCCTGAAATAAATCAAACCCCATGCCATGATAAAGCTCATACTCTTCATGGCTCTCAATTTTTTCCGCGAGTAACTTGCCTTTCGAACCAGATATGAGGGCAAGTTGCTCTCTCACACCCTTTTCACCCAATTGAGCCACATCGAGCTTAATAATATCCGCGACTGCTAATATGGGTTTCCAAGATTCACTATAAACAAAGTCATCAAGCGCAATTCGATAGCCTTTGTCCGACAACGCTAATACAGCAGCCACCAAAGCATCATCGACTTCAATATCTTCCAACAGCTCGGGAATAAGTCGGCCGCTAAATTGTTTGGGAAAGGAGCCTGACACTAGGAACTCACGGGTAACATTAATTAGAGCGGGTATTCCACCAGTAATCGTTTCCATACCCATTTCCATAAAGGCATTAACAATAACTTGAGAAGAGGCTCCGTCTGGATCCGCAATATGGCCTGCTACATTATGCTCGCTGGTACGATATAGAAGCTCATAGGCAATTACCTGTAAACGTCGATCATACACTGGCTGGCGAGCCACAAAAACATCTAGTCCCAAGCTTGTTCACCATCAATGGGTTTGGGGCAAATGGAAGGGATAAAATTTTGCCCATACTTAAAATCTAGGCCCAAAACTAGCTGCCGTAAAATATTTGGGACTTAAAGGGGGAAATAAGCAAAGTGAACATAAGCTAAAATGGCTAAGAAAAGTGATCTTAATATCGAGCAACAACAAAAAAACCCAACATTTATGCTGGGTTTTTTTGTTGTATTCAAAATATGAATAATTAATTCAGGCCAAACATTCAGACCCTAAAGAATTACTTAATCTTAGCTTCTTTAAAAATAACGTGTTGCCGAATTTTGGGATCAAATTTTTTGATCTCCATTTTTTCAGGCATAGTACGCTTGTTTTTGGTAGTGGTGTAGTAGTAGCCCGTGCCTGCTGTTGAAACTAATTTAATCTTATCTCTCATTGCTATCACCTAATTCGATCTATTGATTCTTTGTTACTATAAGCCCTAGATTGTTACTATTACGTCCCAGCTTGGGTATTGATTTATACCTTGATCCCGCGCCTACGCATGTCACTCAATACGGTATCTATGCCTTTTTTATCAATAATACGCATTCCTTTTGAAGAAACCCGCAATCGAATAAAGCGCTTTTCAGTTTCTACCCAAAACCGATGGTAATGTAAATTGGGTTCAAACCGACGCCGTGTTTTGTTATGGGCGTGGGATACATTATTTCCAGCGACGGGTCGCTTACCCGTGACTACACATACCTTTGACATCGTAGATCTCCAACAGACCAAACCACCCTGGGAGACAACAACAATCCCGATGGGTATTTCACTTTCAATTCATTTTAGGAATAAGCTATAGAATACTTTGCCCTTTTGTAGCACTCTTCGAGCCGAGCTACTATCTTCGAACCGAGCTACTAGAACCAAGCTACTAGGGGAGGCGCTTTATATCAAGATTCTAGTCAAATCACAAGAAAATTCCAGATTGGCGGGAAAATCTCTTCATATGACCAATCCACCTAATACATCAATAAATTAAATACAAGCATAATATTTCACCGTAATACAAATAGATAACCGTTTCCCGCGCTTGCTTTACAAAAAACCGTGCTGTGCGAATGATGTCGCCTCACCATCACCGATTATAATATGATCAACAACCCTAATATCCACCAGCGCAAGCGCAGCGACTAGGCGCTCAGTAATTCTGTGATCTGACTGACTGGGCTCAGCCACTCCGGAAGGGTGGTTATGCGCAAATATCACGGCAGCAGCATTGGTCTTCAGCGCTAGCTTAACTACCTCCCTAGGGTGAACACTGGCACCGTCTATGGTACCTCGAAAAATCTCTTCATAATGGAGAACCCGATGTTGATTATCGAGAAATAATGCCGCAAAAACCTCATAAGAATAGGCCCTCAAACGAGCAGTGAAATATTGAATGGTCTCAGTGGAGGAACCCAGGGCGCTCCCCTTCACCAGAGTTTCAGCGAGATAGCGTTTGCCGAGTTCTAAGGTAGCTTGCAATTGAACATACTTGGCCGGGCCTAGTCCTCTTTGCTGGCAGAATACATCCTGTTCCCAATCCAGTAATTCCCTTAGCCCACCCGATGCGCTTATCAGATCCCGCGCTATATCAACGGCGGTTTTTCCTGCCACGCCCGTGCGTAAAAAAATAGCCAACAGTTCAGCATCGGATAGAACCGATGCACCAAACTTTTGTAATTTCTCTCTCGGTCTTTCCAATTCAGGCCAATCGCTAATTGCCATACAACTCCCTTCTATTAAACCCACTCTGAAGTTTCTCACTCGCTATAAAGACCAGCATGGCAAAAAAGAAGGATGATTTTATTTCAAATAATTAATCCTCAAATTTATTACCTCAGAATGGTATCCTCCACCTCCATTGTAAACACTTACCAACTACACTTACCGACGACAACAGAACAAACAGGCCGTTGGATAGGACAGGACTTTATGTCGCTTTTAACAAATCGGAACATTTTGCTGGGAGTAACAGGTGGCATTGCTGCTTACAAAAGCGCCGACCTCGTCCGTAGGCTACAGGATGCAGGGGCCAATGTTCGGGTCGCAATGACATCCGGTGCAACCCAGTTTGTCGCACCCCTGACCTATCAAGCCCTATCTGGAAACCCTGTTCACACCGAATTACTCGACCCCACTGCTGAAGCAGGAATGGGCCATATTGAATTAGCTAGATGGGCCGACCTGATCCTCATAGCACCGACTACTGCAGATTTTTTGGCACAGCTCGCCCACGGATTGGCTGGCGATCTCTTGGCCACAGTTTGTCTGGCCACATCAGCACCCATTGCCGTTGCACCTGCGATGAATCAAGCTATGTGGTCCAACCCAGCAACTCAGGCAAATATGGCCACCTTAACGAAACGGGGCGTTTTTCAATTTGGTCCAGGCGAAGGATCGCAAGCATGTGGTGACATTGGCGCTGGACGAATGCTGGAACCTACAGAATTGGTCGCATTGTGCTGTCCACTATTTGCTGAGAAAACACTAGCAGGGAAACACCTGGTGATTACCGCCGGCCCCACCCGAGAAGCCCTAGACCCAGTCAGGTATATTAGTAATAACAGTTCCGGTAAAATGGGTTTTGCTCTCGCTCTACAAGCACAACGGGCTGGTGCAGAGGTCACTCTCATTGCTGGCCCTGTACAATTGGATACCCCCATCGGTTGTACCCGGATTAACGTTACTAGCGCCGACGAAATGTATCGAGTCGCCCTTTCTAATGCCGAAAAAGCCGAT